>CAZTVY010000068.1:0-10812 GCA_964617235.1 uncultured Rikenellaceae bacterium
TGTAAGTAAGAGTTTGGTGTTGGTTTTGGTGATGATAACATCGTTTATTACACCGTTTATAGGGGCTGCGGTTAATTTGGCCTTGCCTAAAATAAGTGAAGAGTTTGGATTGAATGCTGTAGAAATGAGCTGGGTAGCTATGTCATATCTGCTATCGTCAGCAGTTTTTCTTGTGCCAATTGGCAAATTGGCCGATATTGTTGGTCGTAAAAGAGTTTTTTTCTGGGGTAATATTTTACTTGTTATAAGTTCTGCACTTTGTGCATTATCTACCTCTGGAACATTGTTAATTGTATTTAGGGTTATTCAGGGAATAGGTAGTTCAATGGTTTTTGCTACAGGTATGGCGTTGGTAACGTCTGTTTTTCCTCCATCGGAGCGAGGGAAGGCAATTGGGTTAAATGTAACAGCTGTATACATAGGACTTTCGGCTGCTCCTATAATTGGAGGATTCCTTATATCTTGGTTTGGGTGGCATAGCTTATTCTATGTTCCAATTCTTATTGGTTTGCCCTCGGCAATAGCAACCCGTATTGCAATAAGGCACGAGTGGGCTGAGGCAAAGAACGAGGGTTTCGACTATTTGGGAACATTGATATACATACCAGCGATGACTGCTTTTATGTACGGTTTCTCTCAACTTCCAGATATGTTGGCCGTTGTCTTAACTACAATTGGATTGGCAGGATTAATTTGGTTTGTATGGGTTGAGTTAAATGTAAAATCGCCTGTTTTGGACATCAGCCTATTCAAAACAAATAAGTTGTTTGCTTTTGCAAACCTAGCAGCACTAATAAACTATGCAACAACATTTGCTGTAACTTTTGTTCTTAGCCTGTACTTGCAGTATATAAAAGGGTTAACCCCTCGCGAAGCAGGGATGATACTTGTTACACAGCCCATTGTTATGGCGGTTATTGCAATTTGGGCTGGCAAATTATCTGATAAAACCGACCCTAGAATATTGGCCTCGCTGGGAATGGGTATATCGGCAGTTGGGCTGCTTATGCTTGTGCCTTTAAATGCTAGTACATCAACCTTGTACCTGATTGTAACCCTTGTTGTTCTGGGTTTAGGATTTGGGCTATTTTCGTCGCCCAATACCAATTCTATTATGGGTTCGGTAGATAGACGCTTTTTAGGTTTGGCATCAGGAACCGTTGGTACAATGCGATTAACGGGTCAGATGCTTAGTATGGGCATTGCTGCATTAATAATTCAGGTTTATATAGGCAAGGATGCCATAAAGCCCAGCAATCATAGGGAGTTTGTCTGGGCAATAGAAACGGCATTTGTTGTGTTTGCTGCTTTAAGTGTTGTGGGTGTTTGGGCTTCGCTTAAAAGGGGGAAAGCGAATGGATAGTCTCAATGTTTAGAATGATAAATATTGCTCTAAAGAGAGTATAGTAAATGAATAGCCTCGAGTTTTAACTCGGGGCTATTTTGTATTTAAAGGAAGAAATCACTCTTTCCAGTCTCCATTTTCCTTAATCACATTGATTAATTCTTCTATAGCATTCTCCTCGGGAATGTTTTTCTTCACAACTACCTTGCCCTTGTAAAGGGTTATGCGGCCAGGTCCTGCGCCAACATAACCGTAATCAGCGTCGGCCATTTCGCCAGGGCCATTCACAATACAACCCATAACGCCAATTTTCAGACCTTTTAGCTGCGCAGTGGTGGATTTTACCCTTTGCAGCGTTTGCTGTAGGTTGAATAGTGTTCGCCCACATCCAGGGCACGATATGTACTCCGTTTTCGAAATTCGCGTGCGAGCGGCTTGCAGAATGGTAAATGCCGTGGAGCAAATATCGCTATCGGAAATTTTTGGTGCAGTAATCATAATGCCATCGCCCAATCCATCGATAAGTAAAGCGCCAATATCCGATGCTGATTTTAATTGGAAATATTCCTTGTCATCATCGGAGTACTCCCTATGCACAATTACAGGCAGTTTTATTCCATTCTCAATAAGTTTTATAAATGCCGCACGCTGTTCTGCAAATCCATTGCTATTGCTAGTGCTTAAAATGATTGTTGCATTTATTTTCTTAAGTAATTCTATATTGGTAGTATTCTTTAAATCGGAGTAGTCTAATTTTATAAATTGATAGTTTTTATTAACTCCTTGTTTTAAACTATCAATTGATATAATGCTAGAATTCTGAATGATAGGGATTTGTTCACTCTTTATTGATGTTTCAACCTTTGCATCACCTACAAAGAAATAATCAGCCGCAACATCTTTTCTTTCCCAGCTGTTGCTTTGAGTATTAAAAAACCATCCCCAGTTATTAAGTGTTCTCTCATTGACAATGGGTTGATTGCTAATATTAGCAATAACGATTGGTGGATTATTGGCCCCAATATTTCCTGCTGAAATGGTTTCTCTGCGGGTGTATTCGAATGGATTATATGTTAGTTCTTTAATATCTTCAATTGCTGGGTTGGATTCACGGTTGTTGAAATACTCCACCAGTTTTTTTGCAACGGGTATCTCGTATTCGGGTTCTTCCGTGAGCGATACCCTGATTGTATCGCCAATGCCATCGGCAAGTAGAGTGCCAATGCCTACTGCCGATTTTATACGGCCATCCTCGCCATCGCCTGCCTCGGTTACACCAAGGTGTAGGGGGTAGTGCATATCCTCTGCATCCATCCTGTTTATAAGCAAACGCACAGCATAAACCATAACCCTAGTATTGCTCGATTTCATCGATATTACGATGTTATCAAACTTTAACTTCCTGCAAATACGTAAGAACTCAAGTGCAGATTCAACCATTCCATCGGGGGTATCGCCATATCGGCTCATAATTCTATCAGAAAGAGAACCGTGGTTAACACCAATTCGCATTACCACTCCACGTTCTTTGCAAAGGCTAATAAGAGGTATAAGTTTTTCCTCAATTTTTGCAAGTTCAACTGCATACTCTTCGTTGGTGTAGTTTATGTTTTCGAATTTGGCTCTGGAATCAACAAAGTTGCCTGGGTTTATTCTAACTTTATCAACGTGTTTGGCGGCTTCAATGGCAGCAGAAGGGTTGAAATGAATATCGGCTACTAATGGGATATTATATCCTCTTTTTATAAGTTCCTTTTTGATACTCTCCAAATTGGAGGCTTCTTTAACCCCCTGTGTAGTAATTCTAACATATTCGGCACCTGTTTTAAAGGCACGAATACACTGCTCTGCAGTTGCAATGGTATCGTTGGTGTTGGTGGTGGTCATTGTTTGAACCCTAATTGGATTGATACCTCCAAGTGGTGTCCCTCCAACGTTAGCCTCAGTGGTTCTTCGCCTTACAAACTTGTTTAGGGATGTGCAGTATTTACTGTTAGACATTGCTTGCTCAATTTTATGCAAAGAAAAGTAATTTAGGTGATTAAGCCGGCGGTTTTTCGAAAATATCTTCTAGTTCTCAACCAGCTTTAGGTTGGCGTACTTTAGCAGAAGATTTTTTTGCCCAGCAACGTCAAATGCAACTGTTGCTTTCTTGTTAGGTCCTTCGCCTTCAATAGCTAAAATTTTTCCTTGTCCAAATTTTTCGTGATACACGTTCATTCCCTCCTTAAATGCATCGGGGAGGACAGTCTTTAGATTTCCTTTAGGAGCAGAAGGGGCTGCAGTGGTTGTTTTTTGTTGAAATCCACCGTTGGAGAAAGTGTTTGCTTTTGAGGTCTGATTTAACCGTGCAAAGGGATTAGTTTTTTCGGTTTGAGTCCCTCTAAACACATTGGAAATATCTGCCGATGATTCCACGTACTGCTGGTCAATCTCATTGATGAAACGGCTTGGAGTGCAGTTGTTTGGTGTCCCCCATTTGTAGCGGGTTTGTGCGTACGAAATGGTTACCTTTTTGGCTGCGCGAGTAATGGCCACGTAAAACAATCGGCGTTCCTCCTCCAAATCGTCTGTAGATTGTGTTGTAATACTCGACGGGAATAGATTTTCCTCCAAACCCGTTAGGAAAACATAATCGAACTCCAACCCTTTGGACGAGTGAATGGTCATAACGCTAACCTTATTACGGTCATCAGGGTTGTCGGTGTCCAAATCGCTTAGCAACGCAACGTTTTCTAGATAGTCAACCAGAGTAACGGTGCCTTCAACCCCTTCTTCCTTGCGGGAATCAATAAATTCACGAATACCATTGATTAACTCCTCAATATTCTGCAAACGCGAGATTCCTTCGGGCGATTTATCTAGTTTTAAATCATTCAGAATACCAGAGCCATTGGCAATTGCATAGGCTGTTTCGTAAGCATCGGCAGTGTAAATCATGGCCTGATACTTTCCAACTAAAGCCGTAAAGTCTATCAGTTTTTTTACTGTTGGTCCTTTTATTCCACTATTTACTGAAGGAAGTTGATGAATTGCATTCCATAAACTAGCCCCCAGATGATTTGCAGCCTCCGTCAAATGCTGCATGGTGGTATCGCCAATTCCACGGGCAGGGTAGTTCACAATTCGTCGTAAAGCCTCATCGTCGTTTGGATTCACTGCTAACCTAAAGTACGCAAGCAAATCCTTAATCTCCTTACGTTGATAGAACGATAAACTGCCGTAGACTTTGTAGGGAATGTTGCGTTTGCGTAGAGTCTCCTCAAAAATACGCGATTGTGCATTGGTTCGGTAAAGAATAGCAATATCGCTGTACTTACAATGGTTTTGCTGAACTATACTAAGGATTTCCGATGCAACAAGAAAGCCTTCCTCTTGGTCGGTGTATGATTGTAGAAGTTTTACTTTTTCACCAACATCGTTGGCGGAGTATGCAACTTTTTTAATCTGTTTCTGATTTTTCTCAATTACGCTGTTAGCAGCGTTTACAATGGTTTGAGTGGAACGGTAGTTTTGTTCCAGTTTAAACAGCTTGTAGTCCTGATAATCGTTACGGAAATTTAGGATGTTCTCAATCTTTGCTCCTCGAAACGAGTAAATACTTTGAGCGTCGTCGCCTACCACGCATACGTTCCTGTGATTTGATGCCAATTTCTTCACAATCATATACTGCGACAAATTGGTATCCTGATACTCATCAACCAAAATATACCTAAAACGTCGCTGGTAGTTCTCGAGCACATCGGGGAAATCGCGAAATAGTATGTTGATATTCAGTAATAGGTCGTCAAAATCCATTGCCGATGCTTTGTAGCAACGCTGAGCGTAAAGTGTGTAAATTTTACTTATTTCGGATTTACGGCTCTTCGCATCCTGCGCAAGAATATTGCTATTACTTGAGTATGCTTGAGGTGTAACAAGATTATTTTTTGCGGATGATATTCTACTTAACACCTCGCTTGCTTTGTAAACCTGAGGGTCGAGTTTTAATTCTTTAATTATTTGGTTGATAAGGTTTTTTGAATCGGTCGTATCGTATATGGTAAAAGTCTTTACAAAGCCTAGTTTTTCAGCCTCGTTACGAAGAATCTTGGCGAATATTGAGTGAAAAGTACCCATCCATAGTTTTGAGGCTTCCTTTTCGCCAACAATTCTACCAATACGCTCCTTCATCTCCTTGGCTGCCTTATTGGTAAAAGTTAGAGCAAGGATTGACCAAGGTGGAACTCCTTGGGTTAGCAAATGTGCAATTCTAAATGTAAGTACGCGAGTTTTTCCCGAACCCGCCGAAGCTATAACCAAACTAGGCCCCTCGGTAGTTGTAACCGCTTGACGTTGAACTTCGCTCAACTCGTTTAAGTAATCCTGCATTGTAAATTTGATTTCAGATGCTAGACATTAGACGCTAGACACAAAGAAGGAGATTGTATTAATTCTAATCTGAAATCTTCTGTCTGAAATCTTCTGTCTGAATTCTGCCACAAAAGTATACCACTACATTAAGTATTACAAAAATAGCACTGTATTGTTATTAACATTAAATCAGAATTGAACGACAACGTTTGGAGTGATGGTGTAATGAACTGCTATGTTGCCTCAAATATTACTCCATCGCTCCAATCCTCCACCACTCCGACAGAGTTCTTATCACAAATTCCATCAAATCATCTAGTCGCAAAACAACAATCTCGTAATATTTCGTTAATATTGTAGTCCATTTTTATAAACAATGCAACGATTGAATTATAGACATATTCTGGTTTTACCACTCCTTTTGTGGTCGATAAGTTCATTTGCGCAGTTAACTGCCCCTGGACGTAATTGGGCTGATTTAACCAAGTACGTAATAAATCCTACAAAGCAGGATTCAATTTATACTTTCTTCGGAAATACAGGTACATTAAAAGCACAGCACACTACTTCAAATTTATCAACATTTAATTGGTATAAGTACAATCCAAACATAGCCGTTCCTGCAAATAGATTCGAATTATTCCATACTGAAACAAATCAGGTTACCTCTGAAATAACTAATCTTGCAGAAGGTGGCTATAGGGTTGTAGTTACGGATAACACTGACTCTGTAGAAATTTTTACAGCCTGGGTGTTTACCGATAATGTAGTGTTAAGTAGGATTGATGTCGATAGTCAATGTCAGTTCTTGGTATTAACTGCGGTTTCATCTCCCGTTTCGTACAATATTGAATACGATAGGTTTGTCTATTATGATTTGTCGAGGGTTAACTCACATCCTGAAAATAACACATACGGCAAAGGATACTTTAAGCAGGTGGAGTGGGAGGCATCGGAATTGAGGGTTGAATTTTCGCAAAGTGGAACGCTAAGACAAACCATACAGAATCCCGCGCCGCTTTATAACTCAACGTATACCGTAGAGATAACAAATATTTTTGGAAGAGTATTAACCCTTCAAACTCCAACTATTAATGCTATTGCTGCTAAAGCAATTCAGAAAGTGCAGGTTAACAATGATGGGGCTTGGGCTGATTACGATAGTAACTCCGAGTATGAAGCATTGCTGGAAATCAGAATGGAAAGTTCCTCCGTTAACTGCGATTCATTGTATTGGTTTTTAATGAGACAGAAATCGAGTTTGGATTACGATTATAATACTATTTGGCGCGATAGTTCCTTGTTTGCCAGCAGGATTGAGTCATTCCCACCTAAGGATTTGTTACGACCAGCCTACTTTAAGGTGAAACATTTAGTTGTTAATACTAGTTCTGGTTGTAAGGATTCGGTAGAGTTAGAAGTGAAGGTGGATTCAGCGAAGATTAGCCCCGAAGCAATACCTAATGTGTTCTCACCCAATGGCGATGGCACAAACAGCACATTCAAGTTTATTGAGCCCGAAAAGAATATCAAATCGATACAATCTTTTAGCATTAAGATTTTTACTCGCTCAGGCCGATTGGTCTATGAGCACTCTGGGAACCCACGAGAGTGGGAGGGCTGGGATGGTAAAGTTAAAGGAACAGGAGCCATTGCTTCCGACGGTGTTTACTTCTTTATTATTGAGGCCAAAGGTTGGGATGGACGAGAGTTTGACTATGGCCCTTATAAAGGGTTCTTACATTTGTTTGGAAGTAAAAAGTAATTGATGATAAAAAAAACGCTGATTTTGAAGTCAGCGTTTTTAGTTTGAAATAATGTGTGAGTAATACTACTCTTCAACAATAACTATCTTATCAATTTTGTCGCCAGCCCTAATTTCGTCAATTACCTCAAGTCCTTCGTAAACTTTACCAAAGCACGTGTGCTGACGGTCCAGGTGTTGAGTGTTTTGTCTTCCGTGGCATATGAAAAACTGAGAACCACCTGTATTGCGTCCAGCATGAGCCATTGAGAGAACACCACGGTCGTGGTATTGGTTTCCACCAGTTAGCTCGCAGTTAATTTTATAACCTGGGCCACCTGTTCCAACTCTTGGGTCTTTAATATCCTTTGAGAAAGGACATCCACCTTGAATTACAAAGTTTGGAATTACCCGGTGAAATGCAAGGCCATTGTAGAAGCCAGATTCGGCAAGCTTTACAAAGTTAGCCACTGTGTTAGGTGCATCCTCCTCGTAAAATTTAATCTTCATAACACCTTTAGGGGTGTGAATTTCTGCTATCTTCATTGGAGTGTATTTAGTTTTTGCAAAGTTAGCTATTTTGTTAAAATTACTCTGCTCTTACAACCGTTGTTTCTTTTGTGTCCAAGTTGATAAGTTTATAGTTTTTATTGCCCATGCCAAGTTCATAAGCATACTCAATTTGCCGTAATCCACTTGTTTTAACTGCCTCTAGGAAAGGGTCTTTGCAACCGTGTGCTTTGGCCACTAAATCGTGGCTGGCTTTTTCTATAGCAACAATATCTGTTGATGCTAAAATGCCAATGTTTGGCACAAATGGTTTCCCTGGGTTTTTGGAACAGTCGCATGAAGTGGAAATGTCAACTAAAACGTTGATGTAAACCATTTTTTCATGACGATTAAGGATTGCCTTTGCATATTCAACTAGCCTTTCGCAAAAAACCGTTTGAACATCCTCTTTATCCTTTGGGTATCGCAGTGCATCGTTTGGGCAAACATCTATACACTTACCACATCCTGTGCATTTTTCAACATCAATGCTGAATGGGTTAGTGGTGATGGCATTTGCCGGGCATTCTACTGCACAACTGTCGCAGTTGGTGCAACGGTTGTGCTCACAAACGGGGAAGTTGTTTCTGTGCATTGCCAGTTTCCCTTTTGGGGTGGCAAAACCCATAGAAATATTTTTTATAGCACCACCAAACCCCGATGAACCATGACCCTTGAAGTGTGATATGATTAGGAACGAATTGTAGTTGTCAAGATTTTTCCCAAAGTAAAACTTGTTGTAATGCTGACAACCCTCAACGTTTTCAATTAGCAATTCGCCAGGAGCATCAAGAATATCAATTGGTGCATAAGTAAAACCGTGGCTTTTTGCTAGGGCAATATGGCTATCGGTTTGCTGACGTGGGCTTTTGTAAAGAACATTAGTCTCGATGAATGTTCCATTACAGTCCAGAACAATGTTCTTGAATAGTTCAGGTTTAACGTAGTAAGTATTCCCCTCCTCGCCAAAATGAACTTTAACGCCAACCTTACCTTCAAGTTCTTTTGAGATTTTTTCGTAAACTTTCATGAAGCCCTCGGGCGTGATTTGGTCTGTAAAATAAACAGCCGACTCATCTTTGTTGGAGCATGCGGAAAGTATAAAGATGCCTAACAGGAAAAATATTATTTTTTTCATTTTATGTTGATATGGTTAATAAGTTCTAATGCAAAATTAATCAAAACAAAAACTTTAAGAATTATTTTTCTATTGGTTTCGAGTTGTTTCGATTAATAGACATAAATTTTTATGCAATTCATTCACGGCTTTCTCGTGAAACAGTGGGTATAGCCATTTCTCTCTAAATTTTGACAGATTTTTATATCTAGTTTCTTGGCAGATTACAGTGTTCCCATCGGTATTCTCCGACAATTTTATCTGTTGGGTTCCTTCTGTCATCCCATTGTTTAAGTAACATAGTTGAATTGTCTTGTTTTCATCATCAACCCTCGTAACCTCAAGGGCTACTGCAATATTCTTAATGCCACCTAAAAGTTTAAGGTTTAAATAGATAATTTCTCCCTCTTCAATTTCTTGATAGTCGTCATCGCTATATAGAATCCTATCAAATTTGCTTGAGTATAAAAAGCCGAAAGAGACCATTTTTCCACAATATTCGTCGTGAGGTTTAATACTTTTTAATTTGTCCCAAACGGTTTGAATCTTCTCTCTAATCGTTTGGGAACTTTTATGAGAACTATAGCTAACTGAGTCTTGTTCGCTATAGCATGATGGCCTTAAATCCCTAAAGAATTCTATTCCGTGTGATTGCTGCTTTCTTAAAAGACTTCTTACTTTCTTTTGGGATATCCTGTCGAAATCTATAGAATTAATTGATAGTTGAGCAAAAGAAAGAGTACTCCAACTCAATATGCCTAAAAGCACGATAAGTTTATAAGCGAGTTGATACGTGCTTTTAGGTTTTGACATATTTGACTTTCAAACTGTTAATTTAATTATGCTGAATTTAATATATTCAACTACAAGATAGCTAAAGATACTGGTTATTCATACATTGTGTGGTTTTTTATAAGATTTTTGTTTAATTTGATTATGAGAATATAAAATAATAGTTGTCAGTAATATAAGAAGCGAATATGAGATTCTACCCATTTATTCAATCATTTTTTGTAACAAACCATACGTCCATACTACTAATAAGTAAAAACTAGTTTTTTTATGATTAA
Organism: uncultured Rikenellaceae bacterium; assembly: GCA_964617235.1. GTDB lineage: Bacteria > Bacteroidota > Bacteroidia > Bacteroidales > Tenuifilaceae > SB25. The sequence continues at coordinate 10,179 of CAZTVY010000068.1, forward strand.
CAAGGAGGAACATTTTAAGCAGGTTGTAGAGCAAAACAAAGGGCGGATACTGCGAATATGCAAATCGTATGCTCCATCGGAAGAGGATTGCAAGGATATGTACCAGGAGGTGCTTATCAACATTTGGAAAAGCCTTGAAACTTTTAAGGGAAATTCTGAGATTGGAACTTGGATATACCGTATAGCAGTAAATACTTCGTTAACATTTGCAGGGAAACAGTACAAGCGGATGAAGTTGAATGTTGATGTTGAAACTTCGAATCTAAAGAGCTTGCTAGACGAAGAGCGAGACGAGGCACTTATCAAGGAGAATAGGTTTCAAGAATTACAGGTGCATCTGAACCAACTATCCGTAATAGATAAAGCGCTAATGGGCTTAGTGCTCGAAGGCCTTTCGACAAAGGAAATTGCTGATGTAATTGGAATAACCGAGCCCAATGTTAGGGTGAAAATCCATAGAATAAAGGAAGATTTAAGAATTAGTATGAAAGGAGGTGGTTATGAATAATCAATTTGAAAATATGGAAACTCAGGATTTGAATACAAATAAAAAATTTGACAGTATAGACTCGCTTGTTGTAAATCTGAAAAAAGAGGATTTGAGAAATCTCAACTTGATGAAAAGTTTTAAATG
>CAZTVY010000069.1:0-10793 GCA_964617235.1 uncultured Rikenellaceae bacterium
TGGTTTTAAGCGATGACAACAAGCGCGCTCGTTACGACCAATTCGGACACGCAGGAATGGGTAGTTCCGGTGGAGGTGGATACTCACACGACTGGAATATTGAGGATATTTTCTCCCAGTTTGGAGATATCTTTGGCGGTCATTTTGGCAGTTTTGGAGGATTCGGTGGATTTGGAAGTGGCGGAGGACGAGGCGGACGTCGCGTTGCCCGTGGTACCGATTTACGCGTAAAGGTTAAGCTAAACTATTCCGAGATTGCAAATGGCGTTGAGAAAAAAATTAAGGTAAACAAATACGTTAGCTGTAACTCTTGCGATGGTACCGGTGCCGAAGGCTCATCGGGCTTTACAACCTGCTCAACCTGCCGTGGTTCAGGCTATGTTACCCGTGTAACCAACACCATTCTTGGGCAAATGCAAAGCACATCGCCCTGCCCTACCTGTAATGGTGAAGGAAAAACAATAAACAACAAGTGTAAGGCTTGTAGTGGCGAAGGAGTAGTTCGCGATAACGAGGTTATAACCATAAAAATACCTGCAGGCGTTGCCGAGGGAATGCAACTAAACGTATCGGGTAAAGGAAACGCAGCCCGCAGAGGTGGCGTTCCTGGCGATTTACTAGTAATAATTGAGGAGGAGAAACATCCTGAGTTAATCCGAGACGGTAACGACCTCATATACAACCTAAGCGTTAGCATACCTGATGCAATACTTGGTGTTCCCATTGAAATTCCCACAATTGATGGAAAAGTAAAAATCAAAATTGAACCAGGAACACAACCCGGCAAAATTTTAAGGTTAAGAGGAAAGGGATTGCCCGAGGTAAACAGCTACAACCGAGGCGATTTACTTGTTGCTATAAACGTTTATATACCAAAGAGCCTAAGTAAAGACGAAAAAGCGATTATCGAAAAGATGTCGAAGTCGCCAAGTTTTGCTCCCGACCCAAAGGAACAAACATCGTTTTTTGAACGAATGCGAGGATATTTTGAGTAGTTAAAGTCTTTTTCATAAATCACACAAAATGAGCGGTTACAATGAATTATTTGAATTCGTGTACCGCTCAAACTTTTTTTAACAGTCTAACGATTTTGAGATTTAATTAAACTTTTACCTTTGTTTGCGTCTTAAATAAAAAAGATAAAAGATTTTCAAAAAATGTAACAAATCAAAACTTATTAGTCTAACTCTTAGAATTAACAAATAATACATTAAATATTCCCAACTATGAACCTACTAGAAGCACACGGTATTGAAAAACGCTATTCGGGCCACCTTGCGCTCGACGATGTTAGCATTATGGTTCCTAAAGGCACCATTTATGGACTGTTAGGACCAAATGGTGCAGGAAAAACAACCCTTATTAGAATTATCAACCAAATTACTGGCCCCGATAAAGGCGAGGTACTTTTTAATGGCCGAAAACTTGAAGCCAACGATATCTACAAAATAGGATATCTGCCCGAGGAGCGAGGATTATATAAAAAAATGAAGGTTGGCGAACAAGCCCTTTTCCTATCTCAACTCAAAGGTTTGAGCAGAAACGATGCAATGAAACGCCTCAAGTATTGGTTCGAGAAATTTGAGATTCAAAGTTGGTGGGATAAGAAAATTGAAGAGTTATCAAAAGGTATGGCGCAAAAGGTGCAGTTTATGGTTACAGTTATTCACGAGCCTGAGCTACTTATTTTTGATGAGCCATTCAGCGGCTTCGACCCAATTAACACACAACTTGTAAAAGATGAAATCCTTGAACTGAAGAAGAAGGGAACTACCATCATCTTCTCAACCCACAACATGTCTACTGTGGAGGATTTGTGCGACCATATCACCCTTATCAATAAGTCAAAAAATATACTTAGCGGACAAATTGATAATGTTAGAATGAATTACGGAAGCAACATTTTTGAGGTTGGCTACCGTGGCAACTACGACACTATTGCAAATAATATTGGTGGAATGTTCGAGATCATTAACAATAACATCGAAAACGCTGTTCCTAAACTACAGGTTAAAATAGCAAACCCTGCTGAAAGCAACAAGTTGCTGCAAAGCATCCTTCCTCATGCCGAAGTTGTATCGTTCAACCCAGTTGTGCCAAGCATGCACGATATCTTTATAAAAGTGGTAAGCGAGTACAACAAAACTCACGGTTTATCAAACAACTAATTCATCAACCTAAAAAATAAGAGTAATGAAGCAGATATATCTTATACTCCAACGCGAGTTTATGACAAGGGTTAGAAAAAAATCGTTTATAATACTAACTCTGCTTACTCCATTTTTCTTTGCTGCAATGATGGTACTTCCATCGTACCTAGCAACAATGGAAGATACCGATGTTAAAAGCATCGCAATTATTGATAATACTGGAAATTTTGCCGATGCTGTTCCTCAAACCGAATATTTAAAGTTCAGTTATATCACCGATACTCCTGTCGATAAATTAAAAAACTCCTTGGAAGAATCGGGATATTACGCCCTACTTGCAATTGATAGCACATCGGAAAAAATCACTCCAAGGCTCACAATCTATTCCACAAAGCAGCCTTCAATCGATGTAATATCGCATATTGAGAATTCACTTGAGAAGGAGATAGAAACCCGTAAGTTAAAGTCTTACAACATCGAGAATCTTGATAAAATTCTGGATGATGTAAAAACTGAGGTTAATCTTCGCTCTATAAAAGTGACTAAGGATGGCGAGGAAAAGGAAAGTAGCACCCTAATTACCATGGGAATTGCATACATCCTTAGCTTCCTTATGTACATGATGGTTCTGCTGATGGGTAACCAAATTATGCAGGGTGTTATTGAGGAAAAAAACAACCGAGTTATCGAGGTGATTATTTCGTCAATCAAGCCTATAAACCTGATGTTGGGTAAAATTTTCGGATTGGCATCCGTTAGCTTACTACAAATCTTTATTTGGGTGGTTCTAACATTCGGACTAGCAACTGTTGGACTAAGCTTTATTTCAGAGAAAGGGCAAAAAGCCAACATTGAGCAAGTAAAGACTGCCCAGGATATGATGGGACAGCAAGGCATTGATACAGCGACAATCCCTACCGATATTGAACCTAGCGAGGGTGAAAGTTTTATAACTGCACTTAAAAATCAAAATTTCGTACTGATAATTGGAGGTTTTATTTTCTACTTCCTAGTTGGATTTTTGCTGTATGCTGCGCTATACGCGGCGGTTGGTTCGGCTGTAGAGAACATTACCGACACACAGCAACTAGTTTTGCCAATAACGCTTCCGCTTATACTTGCTCTATTTGTTATGATTAGCGGAATAAAATCGCCCGACAGTCCTTTGGTTTTCTGGTTCTCAATGATTCCATTCACATCGCCAGTGGTTATGCTTACCCGCTTGCCCTTTGGAGTACCTGGCTGGCAACTAGCTCTATCTGCATCACTCCTAGTTATCACCTTTATAATTGTTACAATTTTTGCAGCAAAGATTTACCGTGTAGGTATTTTGATGTACGGCAAAAAGTACACCTGGGCCGAGATGTGGAAATGGATGCGTTATAAAAACTAAAGTAGATTTCCATAAAATAATTTGAAAAGCGAAGAATCTAGCAATAGATTTTTCGCTTTCTTTATTACAAATTTTCCAAGAATGACTAAATCAAAAGAAAAACTATATAAAGCAGTAGAAAAGCACTGTGAGGGCGATTCAACTGGCCACGATTGGTGGCATATTTACCGAGTGGTTAAACTTGCGCTTAGAATTGCAAAGCAAGAAAATGCGAACATCGAACTTGTTGAGATTGCTGCTCTTATGCACGATTTAGATGATTGGAAACTATCTACAGATTCTGAAAACTATCCAAATGCCAGGAAACTCCTTAAAGAAAACAACTTCGACCAATCAACTATCTATAAGGTTATTGAAATTATTGAGCAAGTCTCGTTCAAAGGGGCTGGAGTTGACACAACGCCAAAAAGCATTGAGGCAAAAGTTGTTCAGGATGCCGATAGGCTCGATGCCATTGGTGCCATTGGAGTTGCTCGCGCGTTTGCGTTTGGCGGTTCCAAAGGTCGACCATTGTATGCTCCCGAAGTTGAACCACAAATGCACCAATCCTTTGAGGAGTACAAGCAATCCAAGGGCCATACAATCAACCATTTTTACGAAAAACTTCTACTGTTAAAAGATAGGCTGAACACCAAAACTGCAAAGGAAATCGCCACCGAACGCCATAAGTTTATGCAACTGTTCTTGGCCCAATTCTACAAGGAGTGGAATATTTAGAGAATTTGAGGAATGTGATGTGGTTAAATGAATTTTTAAAAAAAACTAACATCTAATGCATTAAGAATGACTATTGCAATTATCGACCTTGGCACAAACACTTTTAACCTTCTAGTTGCCCAAAGTAACGGGAACGGAAAGTACAACATCATTCACGAAAGCAAACATCCTGTAAAACTTGGCGAAGGCGGATTGACACAGAAAATAATTACCCCTGCGGCTTGGCAACGTGGAATTGATGCAATAGAAAAGCATATACAAACTGCAAAATCGTTATCTGCAGAGCATTTTTTTGCTTTTGCAACTTCTGCCACCCGCGATGCTTCCAACGGAAAAGAGTTTGTTGATGAAATCTACAACCGATTCGGGCTAAAAATTGAGGTTATTGATGGTTCACGCGAAGCTAACTTAATATATAAAGGAGTTCGACAGGCCATTGAATTGGGAGATGAGTGCAACCTAATCGTCGATATTGGGGGTGGAAGCAACGAAATAATTCTAGCCAACTCAAAGGAGATTTCCTGGCTAAAAAGTTTCGACCTAGGAGTATCGCGCCTAATGCAACTATTCAACACTTCCGACCCAATATCAGAAGAGCAAATAATTACCATTGAAAACCATATCAGGAAGGAGATTGAACCTCTTTTCGCCGCAGTAAAAAAACACAAACCCACAAGAATGGTTGGGAGCTCTGGCTCCTTCGACTCATTTAGAAATATTCTTGAATTTGCTGGCAAAATAGAGTTGTCGGACAAAACCTGGGCGCAAATACCAATGCAGGAATACATAAATCTGCATAACATATTCATCACTTCGGTTCGTGAAGAAAGATTATTGATTAAAGGCCTCGACCCAATCCGTGTGGATTTAATTGTGCTTGCATCAATATTTGTGAATTTCCTTGTAAAGCAATTCGAGATTAAATTGATGTTCCAATCGGAATATGCCCTCAAGGAAGGCTTTTTAAGCGAACTATCGGAAAGCATTCAATAATTACAATTGCTATAATCCGTTTTTTGGTTAATTTTACCCATCGATGGCTAAACTTAACCAACTAGCCTTTAACCCTAAACAATAGAAATATGTCCAAAATACTAGTAATTGACGACGAAAAAGCTATTCGTAATACGCTTAAGGAGATATTGGAGTTCGAAAGCCATTCAGTAGATTTAGCCGAAGATGGTGTGGCTGGCGTTGAAATGTTTGCCAACGGTGGTTACGACATTGTTCTTTGCGATATTAAAATGCCGCAAATGGATGGAATCGAGGTTTTGGATAAGTTGCAGGAACAATCCAACGATACCCCTATAATAATGATTTCGGGTCACGGAAATATTGATACCGCTGTTGAAGCCATCAAAAAAGGAGCTTACGATTTTATTGAGAAGCCCCTCGACCTAAACCGACTACTTATTACAATCCGCAATGCCACCGATAAAACTACGCTAATTCAGGAAACTAAAGTTTTAAAGCGAAAGGTTAACAAAGCATTTGATATTGTTGGGGAATCGCCTGCAATTACAAAGGTAAAGGATATGATTGAGCGCGTTGCTCCAACCGAGGCGCGCGTTCTTATTACAGGACCTAACGGAACGGGTAAAGAACTGGTATCGCGCTGGTTGCACGAGAAAAGTAGTCGTGCTGCGATGCCTTTTGTGGAAGTAAACTGCGCCGCAATTCCTTCGGAATTAATCGAGAGCGAACTATTTGGCCACGAAAAAGGAGCATTTACGTCGGCAATTAAACAGCGTAAAGGGAAATTTGAGCAGGCCGATAGTGGCACGCTATTCCTTGACGAAATTGGCGATATGAGTCTTAGCGCTCAAGCTAAAGTTTTACGCGCTTTACAGGAGCATAAAATCAGTCGGGTAGGAAGTGATAAGGATATCACAGTGAATGTTCGCGTTATTGCCGCAACAAATAAAAACCTAAATAAGGAGATTGAACTCGGAAATTTCCGCGAGGACTTATACCACAGACTCAGCGTAATAATTATTCACGTTCCAGCATTGAATGAAAGGTTGGAGGATATTCCCCTACTATCGAACCATTTTAACGAACTAATTTGCGGAGAGTACGGCATACAGCCAAAACAAATAACCCCCGATGCCATTGATGAACTGAAAAAACTAAAGTGGACAGGGAATATCCGAGAACTACGCAATGTTATTGAACGTCTGATTATTTTAAGCGACAAGGAGATAACCGGCAAGGATGTAAAAGCGTTTGCTGGGCCAGCATTCTAGGTAAAATTTCAGAAATCAACAATCTTGCAAAGATTAAATAACGCCCGAGAGGATTAAAACCCTTCGGGCGTTATAATTATTTAATTGCTTTCAAGTACTCCTCAGTACTTAAAATCTTCGCATAACTCCTTAATGTAGCAAGCGTTGAAAGGTGCACCATTTTAGCGGGAATTGTTTCGTTACCCCATTTTAAATCCTTTGTTGCACAGGCATCTTCTATCAATGTAACATTAAATCCGTAATCAACACCAGCCCTTACAGCAGCCTCAACACACATGTGCGTTTGCATACCACAAACTACAAGTTTATATATTTGTTGACCACGCAAGTAATCGTTTAGCTGAGTTCCAACGAATGAATTAACCGCTGTCTTAGTAAAAACAGGCTCCTTTTCATTAGGTTTAACCAGTTCATGAATAGATTCCTGTTCGGCGGATTGATGCTTAATAAACACCACTAACCAGCCCTTTGCTCTAAATTCCTGAATAAGTCTAGCAGCATTCTGTGCTGCAGGAATAGGATTTACCAATTCAGACTTTCCTCCAGCAAAATAAAAATCCTGAATATCAACAACAAGCAAGGCCACCCTTGAAGTGTCAGGGATATTTGCACTTACGGTTATTCCTGCAAAAATCAACAGAAAAAGAACTATTAATTTTTTCATAATCATTTGAGTTTAATTGCATATAAAAACAAAGGTAACCAAAATTGGCTACCTCTGTCCTACCCTTAACCTTTTAATTAACTCTTAAAAAAGAAACAAGCATTACTACTGGAAAGAGACTCATCGAATTGCTCCTCGTACAACTTAATGTCGAGTTGGTCAACAAAAACATCATAGAACGAGATTATTCCTTCAGGATAAATCTTTGGATTATCATCCTCAAAAAAAACAACCTGATGATTGAACCAATATGGATTACTGGTCATTAGCAACTCGCCAACCAAACTCACCTGCTTATGTGTTTTACCGTAAAACATATTGATTTTATTTACTAATCTAATTTAGTAAACTCCAATATGCTTGTCAAATAAGTTATAGCTTTTTGATGATGATATTAATCATTAATCCATTGAAAATGAGAGAGGCATTGAAATGCAGAGAAGTAAAGAAACAAAAAACTCCGAGAATAACTCTCGGAGTTTGGGTGGAAGACCGGGTTCGAACCGGCGACCCTCAGAACCACAATCTGATGCTCTAACCAGCTGAGCTACATCCACCATTTTGCGGTTGCAAAGGTAAATATTTTTTCTAAAATTCAAACAAAAGATTTAATCAATTTAATTTTTTTCAGATTAATTGCAGAAATTAAACATCATCTGAAAATATTAGCATTCGCATCTAAGTTTTTATACTTTAGCTTGAAATTGATAGAGAATTGAACATCTTCTTAAAACTCAATAAAACAAACGCTCTACAATCCTACCAAATCATTCGATTTTTGGGGATTATTGCCATTAGCATAGCTATGGTAAAACTTTCCGTACCCCAAAGTCAAATTGGGCATTACGAAATGTTGCTATTCCTTACAAACCTTCTTGCAACATTTTGGATAACGGGGATGATTCAGGCATTACTTCCGCTTTACGGGAAATTCCAAATCGATGGGCAAAAATCGTCAGTACTATTCAATGCATTTATTCTAATTACAGGTTTATCAGTACTTTCTGGCGCCATTGCATTTTTAATCAAAGGATTATTGTTTAAAATAGAAGGCATTGCAAGTTTACCATTCTACATCCTTGTAATCCTATACCTAACGCTTAGTACCCCAACATTACTCATAGAGTATATATATCTTCTAAAAGACAAGCCCCGGCAGATGATTATATATGGAGTTATTACTCACCTACTGCAAGTTCTGCTTGTTATTGGACCTCTCTTAATCGATATAAATATTGAATACTCTGTTTACGGACTCATAGCGATTTCTGCAATCAGGATGATTTGGCTCATCATCCTGATTTATAAAAACTCTGCATTAACAGTCAACAAGGAGTTTCTTAAAGAACACACAAAGCAAGGATTTCCTTTAGCGCTAAAATATTTAATAAGCAACTCTGGCACTTATATCGACCAGGCCATTATAACTACTCATTTTGACTCAGCCACCTTCGCCATTTACCGATTTGGCGCACGCGAAATACCTTTAATAGTACTAATGACAACTGGCTTAAGCACGAGCCTACTAAGCGACTTCGGAAACTCATTACAATTACAATCCTCCCTTAAAGAACTGAAGCAAAAATCACTTAAACTAATGCATCTTCTGTTTCCTTTAGCTATGCTTACCATACTCCTAAGTAAACCTCTTTTCCCAATTATCTTTAGTCCAGAATTTTCTGCAAGCGCAAACATCCTGATGATATATGCTCTGATAATCACAAGCAGATCCATATACCCACAAACAGTTACAATGGGACTACAGCGAAATGGCATTGCACTTCTTGCATCAATAGTTGAAATGATTTTGAACATTGCTCTAAGCCTATTACTGCTAATTCCGTTTGGAATTGAGGGTGTTGCTATGGCTACCGTTATTGTATATTTATTGGAGAAAATATTTTTGGCATATTACAATCAAATCAAATTAGAAATCCCCTTTAAAGAATACACTCCGGTTAAGCCTTTCATACTATACAGCGTTGCAACTATAGCTGTTTATTGCATCGCAAGGTTTATTATTTAATAAGAGTTCAATCCTATTGGTAATAATAAAAACAATTACTTTTGTATAAAATTTCGGAGATATGGCAGCCCTAGAAAAAATTCTGGAAATCAAAACCCAAATCAGGCATAGGATGAATGGCGAGGTGGCCGACAATATGCGCCGCGAGGGGATTATTTACAAGGTTAACTACGGCGTATCAATCCCTGAACTGCAACAAATAGCCAAGGCATTTAAGGGCGACCACGAACTTGCGCTGGAACTTTATAGCGACGAAATCCGCGAATGCAAAATTATTGCCTCGATGATTGACGACCCGGCACATGTTACTGGCGAGCAAATTGATGAATGGTCCAACGAGTTCGATAATCCTGAAATTGTGGAGCAGGTTTGCGGAAACCTAATTTGGAAATCGGAGTACGCGCTTTCGCGCAGCATTGAGTGGTGCTTAAGCGACGAGGAACTGCTTCAAAAGGCAGGGTTTATTATGATTGCCCGCAATGCATCAAACACTGATATTAAAGAAAGTATATTTGAGCCATACTTAGGAATTATTGAAAACCTAGCCGATACAATTTCCGACATAAACCAAAGCTCAATAGTATTTGCGCTACGCGAAATAGCTAAACGTAGTCCTAGACTAGAACAACTAGTGCTAAAAACTGCCCAAAACTTAACAGAATCGGAAAATGAGATTGCTGCCTGGATTGGCAACGAGATTATTTTTGAATTCAGCGACGACAACACTGACGAATTGTCATAATCAATTCTGGGCACATCATTTGAATAATTCATCACATCTTAAATTTTAAATTATTGCTATGGATTTTTTTCGTTCTTCAAATCCCGCTTTAACCGACAAGGCATTTAGCGGGTATGGTTCTTTTGCAGGTTCCGAAACTATGACCTACAAAGGAACAATGAATAAAACATTACTAATGTTAGCGCTTGTTGTTCTTGGTGCTGCATTTACATGGAGAATGTTTTTTGAGAGTTTAAATCCGTCATCGGTATATGTATGGATGCTTGTAGGCGGCATTGGTGGTTTTATCACATCGCTTGTTGTGATTTTTGCTCCAAAAACATCACCTTACTCTGCTCCAATCTACGCTGTGCTTGAAGGCTTATTCCTCGGTGGAATATCGGCGTACTTTGCTGCAACCTATAGCGCAGGTATAGTAATACAGGCTGTTGGGTTAACTTTTGCCACATTCTTTTTAATGCTTTTAGCATTCAGAACAGGAACAATCAAAGCCACTGCACGCTTTAAAACTGGAGTATTGGCTGCAACTGGGGCCATTGCGCTTATGTACTTTGTATCGTTTATTCTAGGATTCTTTGGAATTAACATTGGATTTATACATAGCAGCGGAACCTTCGGCATTATTTTCAGCCTTATAGTTGTTGCTGTTGCAGCGTTGAATCTAATTCTGGATTTCGATTTTATTGAAAAGGCATCTGCTGCCCGTGCACCAAAGTACATGGAATGGTACGGCGCATTTGGATTAATGGTAACCTTAATTTGGTTATACATTGAGTTCCTAAAACTGCTATCGAAAATTTCGCGTCGATAGTTAAAACAGTTAACTGGACTGCAAACTGGAAATGTTTTTCGAAA
>CAZTVY010000070.1:0-10601 GCA_964617235.1 uncultured Rikenellaceae bacterium
GAGTTCCTTGCAAAGGTTGTTTTAAAACTAAGGTTATTAGATTGTCCATCGCTGAAAAGGAAGTATCCTGTCCAATTTTTCAAGTAATAATTTTGGAAACTGACCTCATTATTGATTGTGAAGTAATCATCTGGCCACTTTAAACGAGTGCCTAAGCCAACAGATGCCCCTGTTACCTTGAAAAATTTATCGCTGGTTTGGTAAAAATAAGTGCTTCCGCTTTGGATTTGATGGTAAATAGAGAAAGAAAAATTTGTAGGCTTACGACCGCCAAGCCAAGGCTCTGAGAACGAAAGGCTTATGGATTTGTAATAACTTCCATTGGTTGAGGCTCTTAGGGCTAAAGACTGGCTGTCTCCTGATGGTACAGGACGCCATGCTTTCTTCTCGAACATTCTGCGTACTGAGAAATTTGAAAAACGGATTCCAATAGTTCCTACAAACATTTTATTTCCCCAACCTCCTGATACTTCGAGTTGGTCGTTCGCTTTTTCTTCAAGAATATATTTTAAGTCTACCTTCTTTTCTGCTGGATTCAAGTTAATAGGCTTGCAATCCATTTTTTCTGGGTCGAAATGCCCCATTTGGGCAAGTTCTCTAATTGTTCTTGTTATTTCAGATTTACTGAAGAGATAACCTGGCTTTGTCCAAACCTCACGACGAATAACGTGCTCATTTGTTTTTGTGTTTCCAGCAATGAAAACATTGTTAATGGTAGCCTGATCGCCCTCGTATATTCTCATTTCAATATCTACTGAGTCATTTTGAATGTTAGTTTCAACGGGTTCCAGTTGGAAGAATAAGTAGCCATCGTCCATATAAAGCGTTGATACGGAGTTCTCATCTACGAATAGTCTTTTTTCAAGCAAAGATCTATCGTAAACGTCACCTTTTTTCATGCCCAATACAGATGAAAGACCCTCAGCAGGTAATTTAGTATTACCAACCCATGTAATATTCCGAATATGGTATTGTGGCCCTTCGTGAAGTGAAAATTTAATTCCAATACGTTTTTTATTTATTATGTAAATTGAGTCTTTAATGATTTTTGAATCACGATAACCGTGCTCATTATAAAAACTTATAAGATTCTCTTTACTTTCTTCGTAATCCGCTTCAACAAACTTTGCCGATTTAAATATGTTAAGATCTCTTCTGTGAATTTTTTTCAACGCTCGTCTTAGCTTTGCATCACTATAGGCTGTGTTTCCGTCAAAGTCAATTTTTCCAATCTTTACTTTACCGTTTTTATGTATGTCAAAAGTGAGTTTTACTCCGTTGGCTATTACGGTATCATTTTCTTGAATGGCATCTACTTCTACATTAAGAAATCCTTTAGCTCTGTAGTGCTTTTTTATAATGGTTATACTGTTTTCCAGTATGCTCTCGGTGATTTGTCCACCAGCTCGAAGTTTTATCTTTTCCTTTAGGTCATCAACCTCACCTTTTCTAACTCCTTTGAAATTGAATGAGGAGATTCTGGGCTGTTCTTGTAGAAATATGTCAAGATAAATATCAGAACCATCAATTTTACTAGCAGAAATTTTTACGTCAGAGAATAATCCTTGGTTCCAAAGTTTTTTTAGGGCATTGGTTATTGCATCACCGGGAATTAAAATGGAATCGCCAACAGCTATTCCTGAAACAGATATTAGCACTCCTGAATCGAGAAATTTGAGACCGGATACACTAATCTCTTTGACTAAATATTTCTTTGGGGATTCATAACTGAAATTATTTTCTTGTGCTGTGGCAGCAAGACTTGCTGCAATAAAGACAAATGCTAGTAATTTACTTTTCAACATATTTAATTTTTGTTGCTCATTAACAAGGCCGTAAAAATAGTATAATTTCTAAAGCAGAATCATTTTGCTTTTAGATTTTATATCAAAAACGGTCAAATATAAATAATAGGGGTGTTTGTCGCAAGCTAAAATTTACAAAATCGACTAAAGTTGCTCGCTAGTTTTACCGAATCGTCTTTCCCTTCTTTGGTACTCAATAATTGCCTTGTAAAACTCTTCCTTTGTGAAATCTGGCCACAACACAGGTGTGAAGTAAAGTTCAGAATATGCTAGTTGCCATAAAAGAAAGTTGCTAAGTCTAACCTCACCGCTTGTTCGTATCATTAATGCGGGATCTGGAATGTTTACTGTGTCGAGATATTGCGAGAATATTTCGGGATTTAAATTATCTACATCAAGTTTGCCATTTTTGACGTTGAGTGCAATTTTTTTTGCGGCTTCAACTATCTCGAATCTTGCCCCATAGCTTAATGCTAGAATGGTCGTTAGTGTTTTACAACTACCGGTTTTGTTTATTACGTCTTTGAGTTTTTCTTGAACTGTAATTGGTAGAGCACTAGTGTCGCCAATAGTTAGCAATCTAATATCGTTTTTAAGCAAGGTATCAATCTCTGAATTAATGGTTTCAACTAACAGTCCCATTAAAGCATCTACTTCTGACTTTGGTCTGCTCCAGTTTTCTGAAGAGAATGCATAGAGTGTGAGATATTTAACTCCTATCTCACCAGCTGCCTCGGTTGCAGCCCTAACAGCGTTTACTCCATTTTGATGTCCAAAGATTCTTTGACTACCACGCTGTTTAGCCCAACGGCCATTGCCATCCATAATAATTGCAACATGTTGGGGAACTTTACTTTTGTCTATTTCGTCAATCAGGGTCATCTTAAAAGTATTACTTATATACCGGACAGATTTCGCTATTGTTATACAGTCGATAGGTATAAACCAACCCTACAAAAGAAATCCAGTCGTTATTGTGTGTTATTGCACTATTATTCAAAGGCGTGTAATTATCAATATTGTCGTTCAACGTTTTCTGAAACCTCCATTCCAGAGCAATTGTGTGGCGTTGGATTGGCGTATATTTTATGCCAATTCCAAATGGAATATTTGGAATAATGGCTCCACCGATTCTAGAGATCCCAATACCGAAGTTGACAAAAGGTGTTACTTTCGTTTTTCGTTCGCCAATAGGGCTAAAACGCATAAAGTTAAACTCGCCTAGTATTTGAGCGTCGAGAAATGATTTGCTAAAGGAGGTTGGAAATGTTCCAGGTAAATAGTAATTGCCTTTATGTGAGCCTGAAATGGAACCGTATTGGACAGAAGCTCTTATGGAATAAAACTTGTCAAAATTGTATCGAAAAATTATTCCAGCTCCCAAGGCTGGCGATTGTAATGGTATTGTTTCGTTAAAATCGCCATAGTAGTAATTGCCTCCAAGCGTAAATCCAATGTCCCTTTTGTCTTGAGAGAATGAATTTAAGGCAATAAGTAAAATAATTAAGGGTAGAGTTAAATATTTGTTCATAAAGAACTAAAACTTCCTTTTAATTTTTTGTAAAAATTTTTGGTAGGGTAATCGGTAGTATAGTTTAAAGTTCAAAACATAGTATGTGTCATTATGTTTTGAAAAGGATGTTGTCAGTCCATCAAGATGGTCTGACAATACATATCGAGCGCCTAATTCTACTCCTAGTAGTGTTCTTGCCATAATTTGGTATTTCATACCTATACCAAAGGGTATGATAGCGGTGAAATTTTCAGAGTTGTTAAATCTGTCAGAATCAATTAAATCTAATTTTGGGGATACGCTGTAAAACAAACCACCTGCACCGGCAAAGATATAAACGCTCAAAGGTTTGTTGATTTGTCGTAATCCGCCTCGTAAATCCATGACGCTATAAAAATAATTTCTATCGCTTTCTGGTATGATGTAAAACATTGCAGTTGCAGTTATCTCAGATCCAAAGGTTGAAAAGCCATAGTTGCGTTCAGCATTTTTAGAGCCCTTATCTGAACTTCCAAGTGTTAGAAAATTACTAGAGGCTTGAACGTAAAGATATTGGTTTAACCTATAAATGGCACCAACGGATACCCCAGGTCTTAAAGCTTTAAAGCTTATATCCTTAAGTCCAAACATGTTTTTTGAGTCGGCAGTACCTCCAATGTCTCCAAAGTAATGGGTTACTGGTAGCCCCACAAAAACCTCTAACCTATTTCTCTTCCATGTTTGAGAGTTACAGGTTATAGTGATAAGTGTCAGCAAACATAGAGTTAAAAATCGTTTCATTTAAGTTTCTTTTCAACACAAATATATAACAAAATAATTTTATGACAGTTTCATAATAAACGTTGCATAATTTTTAAGTATTGCTTTTAGTTTCGTTTATCTATTCCCCAAAGTAATTTTTCCCTTAGAGTTCTATGAAAAGTTGTTCCTTCTAAGCAAATTACATTGGCAGAAAATGGTGCCTTTTTAAGTTGAATTGTTATGGGCGATTCGCAAATAATATTCCTTGAGTCTAATGAAAGCAGTACTTTGCCATCCCTGCCAGATGCTTCAAGTCTTAACGTGCTAGTGTCAGGAATTACCAATGGCCTTACAGTTAAGTGATGTGGAGCAATAGCCGAAAGTATAAAGGCTGATAAATTGGGGTTGACAATAGGCCCACCAACACTTAATGAGTAAGCCGTTGAGCCTGTAGGTGTAGATATTATTAATCCATCAGCCCAATAGGTGCTTAAGTATTCATTGTCAATGTAGGTGTTGATGTTTAACATTGCCGTGCCTGATTTTTGAATTGTAAAATCATTTAAGCCATAAGGGAAGTATTGAAAAAACTTAGTCTCAGACACAACCTCAAGCATGCTTCGTTTTTCCACATTATATTTGCCTGCGAAAAGCAAATCAATAGCGTTATTCATTTCAGGTATTGAAATGTTTGCAAGGAAACCTAGCCGCCCAAAGTTAACCCCCATAATAGGAATATTCGATTCTTGAACGAGTGCCACAGAATCAAGAAAAGTGCCATCGCCACCAAGGCTAACCATATAATCTGCTTTCCCTTTTATTTCTTCGGGTTTGTTGTAACCTTTAATATTGTTGATGTTAAACGATAAGTTATTTTTAAGATAGTTTAGCAACGGCTCGTATACCCATATTTCGGCATTATATTTTTTTAATTGAGCGAATAAATCTCCGAGGATAATATTGTATTCTGATTCTATATGTTTACCGTAAACAGCAATAATCATTTTTTTAGTTTTAGATGTCAAGAAAGCGGAAAAGGAAGTTTAACCTGTCGTTCATTAAGTCAGCCTCATCATCCTGCTTCATAAAGGCTCCAACAATATTATAGTCGTAACGGTTGAATGTTTGCTTTATTGAGGTAAGGTCGGTTACATTGAGTTTTAAGGTAAGTTCCATTTGGGTGGAGTTGGGGTGTGTGGTGATAAAGGCTGCGAGAATCTTTGCATCGTTTCCTTCCACTATTTGGCTAATTTGTGTCATTGAAAAGTCGTTACTGTTCATTTCCAACACAACAATACCTCCCTTGTGACGCATTGCCGAAATTTCAGCAAAGTAGTGGAGTAGTTCCATCAACGTTATAACTCCCAAGTAGTTTTTTGAACTATCCAAAACAGGAACTAGCGATAGTTTTAGCCTCGATAAAACTTCCATTACCTCAAAAACGTGTTGTTCTTCAGTAACGTAAGGTCTTAATAGCGATAGTTGATGATTGCCTAGTGGCTCTTCGGGCATATTTAGGTCGTAGATATCGTTCTCGGAAATTAGCCCAAGAAATTCCTCATCGTTCACAATGGGCAAGTGCGAAACCTTAAAAATGTCCATCCAGTTAAGCGCAGTAATGCCAGTGTCCGAAGTTTTTAGTGCAGGAATTACATCCGAAATCATCTCCTTAGCTACCATAGCGTTCTACGATTAAAAAATCGTTACTTTTGTACAAAGTTAATTTAATTCGTTGCGTTATGACTCATCTAAGTGTAAATATAAATAAAATTGCCACATTACGAAACGCCCGAGGCGGAAATATTCCTAATGTTTTACAGGCAGCCATAGATTGTCAGCGTTTTGGGGCTGAGGGGATAACTGTTCATCCACGTCCAGATGAACGCCATATTCGTTATCAAGATGTAAGAGATATCAAACCAATTATAACTACTGAGTTTAATATTGAGGGGTATCCTTCCGATTCGTTTATCGAATTAGTTTTAAGCGTAAAACCCCACCAGGTAACATTGGTTCCTGACCCACCAGAGGCAATAACTTCCAGTAATGGCTGGGATACTATCACACATAAAGAGTATCTTAAAAAGATAATTTCTATTTTCCACAGCAATGGAATAAGAACCTCAATATTTGTAAATCCCGATGTGGAACTGGTAAAGCACGCTGCCGATACTAAAACCGATAGGGTTGAACTCTACACTGAGCCATACGCCACAAACTATCCGTTGAATAGAGAGAAGGCCATTGAACCATTTGTTTCTGCAGCCATCGCCGCACAAAGCGTAGGGTTAGGTTTGAATGCTGGCCACGATTTAAGTTTGGAGAACCTTAATTACTTTGCGAAGAATATTCCAAATTTACTGGAAGTATCAATTGGCCACGCCTTAATTAGCGATGCGCTTTACTTTGGATTGGAGAACACGATTCAGCTATACCTTAAACAGTTGAAGTTCTAATGGATTTGTTTTACCGTGAGGTGGGCACTGGCTTTCCTGTGGTTGTTTTGCACGGGCTGTATGGCTCGTCCGATAACTGGTTGAGTATTGCCAAGCAATTGGGCGAGCACTATAGGATTATACTTGTGGACCAGCGCAATCATGGTAATAGTCCACACGCTCAAACTCATACATACAATGATTTGGCCAATGATTTATATGGATTGGTGCGTAAGTTAAACCTTGAGAAGTTCCATTTAATTGGTCATTCAATGGGAGGAAGGGCTGCAATGCTATTCCAAACCCTTTATCCAAATTTTGTAAGGTCGCTAATTGTTGTGGATGTTGCTCCTTGGGGTTATTCTGGCACTGATAGGTGGTTTGTGGATAGTTATAAAGAGCATAAGTCCATAATTAAAGGGATGAAATCTTTGCCCGTAAGCAATATCGAATCTAGAGTTGAGGCAGATAGATTGCTTTCAGTTTCAATACTATCCGATAGACTACGCCAATTTCTTTTCAAGAATTTGCGTAGAGATTCCCACGGGAAGTTCTACTGGTCAATAAATTTGGATGTTTTGGATATGAGCCTTGAGGAGATGATTCTGGGTGTTGATGTGGATAGGCGGGTTGTTCAGCAGCTCGATGTGCTATTTATTAAAGGTGATAATTCAAATTACATTCATTCGAGTCGTGAGGGAGATATATCCGAAATTTACCCAAAGGCAAAACTTGTCAATGTGAAAAATGCGGGCCACTGGGTGCACGCAGAACAACCCCAGGTTTTTGTTGATGAGGTTCTGAAATTTCTATCGCTTATTTAAGCATCGGCTTTCTCAATATTGCTGGGCTCAATAATTGGTAATCCTTTATACCTTAATAATAGTTGAGCAACTGCCAAAACATCTTTTTCGCAGTAGGTTACAATTCTTTCCAATTCTCCGTTGTAATAACACTCCGCAACTTGACTACCATCAATATCATCCTTTGGCGAAGGAATATTGAAAACAAAAGTTAGCAGGTTTAGCGATGTGTAATGCTTGTAGTCGCCAAACTTCCACAGTTCCATTGTGTCGAGGGTTTTTACTTCCCAAGGTTTTTTGCCTGCGACATCTAAGATATCGGGAATCTCAACTCCTTTAATCAGCATTCTCCGGGCAATGTACGGGAAGTCGAACTCCTTTCCGTTGTGGGCGCAAAGGTTCGCGGCCGGTCGCTTTGCGAAACGGTTTAGCATCTGAGCAAAATCTTCTAGTAATAATTTCTCATCATCGCCATAAAATGATTTTACCCTAAAGTGGCGAACACCTTCTTTGTTTACAACAAACCCAACCGATATACAAATTATCTTCCCGAATTCGGCGTATATACCAGCTCTGCTATAGATTGTTTCTGGTGTGTCAGATTCCTTAATAAGAGTCTGCGCCTTTTTATTCCACAATTTCTTGTGCTCCTCAGGTAGTTGCGTGTACTCTGTAAATTGAGGTACGGTTTCAATATCGAGGAAAAGGATGTCCTCGGGTTTGATGTCGTTTAGCATATCTATAGCAGATTATGAGAACGCAAAGTTTTTTCTATGATTGAAGTGAGAATATTTATTGCAACAGAGTTGTTACCACCCTGGGGCACAATAATATCGGCATAGCGCTTAGTTGGTTCTATGAATTGCAGGTGCATAGGCTTAACTGTTTTCTCGTATCGCTCTAAAACCTTATTAACGGAACGTCCACGTTCCACAATGTCACGGGCAATAACACGCGAAAGCCTATCGTCGGCATCTGCATCAACAAAAACCTTAATATCCATTAGTTTGCGGAGTTCGTCGCACGAAAATATTAGGATTCCTTCCACAATTACTACATGTCGGGGTTGGATAGGGACGGTTTCCTTTGCGCGAGTACAGGTTAGGTACGAGTATATTGGTTGTTCAATAGGTTCGCCATTCTTTAATTTTTTGATATGCTCAACAAGTAATTCGAATTCAATAGATTCAGGGTGGTCGAAGTTCATCTCCTGCCTTTGTTCAAGCGGTAAATGGGAGTTGTCCATGTAGTATGAATCCTGTGGGATTACAACTACTTCGCCTTGTGGAAGTGATTCAATAATTCTGTTTACCACTGTTGTTTTTCCTGAGCCTGTGCCACCTGCGATACCAATAATGAGCATTTTATGTAGTTTTGTTGTTAGTAATAGTTTTAACTTTGCAAAAATAATCAAACTAAGGTAAGAAATTTTAGTTTAACTCAAGGTTGATGTTTAAAATTTAAAATAGATGAGAGAAGGGTTGTATCCGTTGAAGTTCATGCCTCAATATAAGGAGAGAATTTGGGGTGGCGATAATTTGAAAAAGGTTCTTGGTAAAGATGTTCCTGCCGGTATGGCTAGATGTGGCGAGAGTTGGGAGATTTCGTCGGTGGAGGATAGTGTGTCGGAAGTTGCGAATGGATACCTTGCTGGTAATACGCTGGAGGAGTTGATTGAGGTTTACATGGGCGATTTGGTTGGCGATTCCATATACGAAAAGTTTGGTGTTGAATTTCCGTTGCTAATTAAGTTGATTGATGCTCAGGATGTACTTTCCATTCAGGTGCACCCCGACGATGAGTATGCCGAGAAAAATCATCACGCATACGGTAAAACTGAGATGTGGTATGTGATATCCGCCGAGGAAAACTCTGAGATTATTACTGGATTTAAAAAGGATGTGACCCGCGAGGAGTATTTGCAAAGTTTATCCAATGGTAATTTGAAAAACCTTTTGAATGTTGAAGAGGCCAAGGTTGGTGATGTTTACTATATTCCAGCTGGCAGGGTACACGCAATAGGTAAAGGTGTTCTTTTGGCTGAAATTCAACAAACTTCAGATATTACCTATAGGATATATGATTGGGATAGAGTAGATTCAAACGGTAAGCCCCGCGAGTTACATAATGATTTAGCATTGGATGTTATTGATTTTAAGTCAACGACAAACGCCAAATGGACAAAGCCTGATGTGGTTAACAAAACTGAAGAACTCGCCAGTTGTCCTTATTTTACTGTAAACCGATTAAAATTTACCAATTCTATTAAACGTAACTACGATTTGCTTGATTCATTCGTAATATACATGTGTTTGGAGGGAGAGGCTTCTATAACATATGGTAAGGAAGCGTCTGAACGAATAGTCAAAGGTGAAACCGTTTTAATTCCTGCAGAGCTGAAAGATATTGTTCTTAAACCGAATGCTAAATGCCAGCTGTTGGAAATATTTGTAAAATAATTTTTTGTTTACGTTCAAATTGCGTAATTTGATGGAATGTTTTAAATCATTCATAAAAACTTTATTGATTTTTTGAAACTAAAATATATGCAATTACTTTTTTTCCTATCTTCATCATTCATTTTGTTTGAATGGATAATATAATTTATTTCATAAAATCTACTCTAACTAACGAAATCGTATCGAGTGGTTTCCCCTTGATTTACAAGGGGGAGATGAACCATCAGATAATGCGAGCATTCGCATTTATGGCTAACAGAAAGATTTCGGAAATGCCAATTCCTACCGCAACCCGTAAGCGTGTTTTTCATATTATGATTGAGTGTCTGCAGAATATAACTAAGCACTCCGATGATTACGATGAGAAAGAAAAACAGATTGGGAATGGACTTTTTGTTGTTGGAAAGGATAGAGATTCCTTTTATGTGATAACAGGCAATTTAGTGCGGAACGACAAGATGATAGTTCTGGAAAGTAGACTAGAAAAACTCAACAATGCAGCCCCACCACAGCTTAAGAAAATGTTTTTACAGCAAATGATTGATGGAGAGTTGAATGAAAAAGGTGGAGCAGGATTGGGTCTTATTGATATTGCTCGTAAATCAAAGCGAAAACTATACTATCATTTTGTACCATACGATTCAAGTAGGCACTTTTTTATATTAGCCATTACAATTCCAATAACCTCTGAGGACGAGGATAGTTCCGATTTCTAGTAAATAAAATTAAATCTGGTATTATTTTTGACAGGATAATTTTGCCAAGTTATTATTTGGAAACAACATAATATTAACTAAGGTATATTTATTACATTTGCGATGTAGTTAGTTTAGTAAAGGTTAATT
>CAZTVY010000071.1:0-10596 GCA_964617235.1 uncultured Rikenellaceae bacterium
ACTTTTGTTATTATGCCAATCTGCCCATTTGATAATTCCGATAAACGCATTTTCTGTGTTTTATTTAAAATGATAATCCTAACCTTAGTGTACCTGCAAAGCAGTTGCTAATTCCACTATTCTTCCCCGATGGATTTATGATATACTGCAAATCGGGCTGTATGAAAATATTCTTGGTTATTAGCCTTTGGTAGGTCAACTCAAGCGATGTTTCACCGCCAACACTCTCGTTGTAATTTGCATGTGCAACAGCAAATCCAAGAATATCGGAATCGGACTTAGTCATAAGGCCTTTCAGGTTTACGCCAAAACTGAAGAATACCCTGTTAAGACTCAATGCAGAAGGGCTATAGCCGAATTGGCTAAATACATCAATACTTGTTTCGCCACGTTGAAATACACGTTGGTCGGCGTACATATAGAAACCATACTTTGAATGGTCCAATGAATCAGGAAAGTTAGCGTTGAATTGTTTCTCTACAAGATGATTATGCGTATACATACCAAGTTTGTAAACCCCAGGAAGAGTCTTAAACTCCACATTACGTTGCAACTCGGTAACGGCAAGTATGCCATCGCCAGATGCAAATTGCCAGTTTAGGTTGTATGGATTATAATCGAAATCCGAGGGGCTACCGTCGTAAATGGCATTTAGCCATGATGTTTTATCGTTGATACTCCACTTGGATGTAATACCCAACGATGTTAATGGAAAAATTGGCGCTGGCACATTTGCCGAGATAACGGGCAAAATTCCAAAGGAACTATTCAAGAATAGACCCCCATTCTCGGAAACAGCAAACTCAACATTCAAATCCTGCAAACCTAATGTAAACTCAACATTGCCAACAACCTGCTTATACCATAATTCCTGAATGTAGGTGTGATTTCCCGCCTCAATATTCGAAGCTACCTGCATATCGCCAAGCATCTCAGCCGATGGAGTTGCACCATGTGTATTTACTGCATTAACAAAGAACTGTGAGCCGCTCCAAAATCCTGCTTTTTCAGTA
Organism: uncultured Rikenellaceae bacterium; assembly: GCA_964617235.1. Lineage (GTDB taxonomy): Bacteria > Bacteroidota > Bacteroidia > Bacteroidales > Tenuifilaceae > SB25. Next base: position 1,014 of record CAZTVY010000071.1, read on the forward strand.
TCGAAGAGCAAACGCAGGTTGGCCATACCAAGAAACGCAGAACCGCGCTTAATTCCACCGTGAACATTATTTACATTATCGCCCAGATACGATGCTTCGAACTGAAATCCCCTATCGAACCTTGTTGAATCAGTCTGAGAGTAAAGAAAACCATTAAAGCAAAAAACAAGAACAAAAGTTGAAATAGTAAATATCCTTTTCATTGTACCATAAGTTTAAATTTTACGATACAAAAGTAGGGTGAGAGGGTTGAGTGGGAAATACCTAAAAATGGTGATTTTTTGTTTGAAAAAATAAACCAAAAACTCAATTTAACACACTGAATGTCTACATATTAAATCTTTAACACTAATTTTATTCCAACTAAGATTTGATATAAAAAAACTGGTGAACAATAATCTGTCCACCAGCCTCAATACTCACCAAACCTTTTACTTTTTAACCTTAATGCTACATCCTACTGCCTTGGTTTCCTTAACCTCGGGCGATTTTCCATCGAGAAGTGCATCAATGGCCTTCTCAACATACTTTTCCTTAACGGCAGTTACATCCTTGTAGTTATCGTCAATGGCGCCAATGTACTCAACAACCACATCCTTGCCCTTTTTGCTCAAAACAAAAACGTGGGGTGTACGAGCTGCTCCAAATACCGGGTAAACCTTTTGACCCTCGTCGAATAGGTATGCAAAAGGAAAACTCTTTTCTTTTGCACGCTCAATCATTTTATCGTAGGAATCCTCTGGAACAGCAGCGGGGTCGTTAGAGTTGATGGCTATTACAGGAAAACCTTTTGCTTCGTACTTCTTGTGCAACTCAATCATTCTGTCCTCATAAGCTTTAACGTAAGGGCAATGGTTGCAGGAGAAAATAACCACAAAGCCTTTGGCATTCTTGTAATCGGCTAGCGATACCATTTTGCCATCAACATTCTTTAGTTTAAAGTCAGCAACTTTATCGCCAATTTTATAGCCTTGGGCGAGTACTGTTACAGATGCTAAAAGCATTGTAAAAATAAACATCGACATCTTTTTCATTTCAAATTGATTTATTGGTTAGAAACTTTATTAATTGCATTCACTAGGTCGTTATAATCAACAGGGCCTTCAATAAAAACACGGCTATTGCCTTTATAAACCAAAGTTGCAGGCAATGCTCCGCTCCAGGTTGAATCTACCTTTTCAATCCAAACGTTCTGGGCAGGATCGTCGAGCAAAACAACATTTAAATCGGTTTTCCTATTCTTGATAAAGGGATACAAACTTTTATCGAGCTGATTTGGAAAATCGAGGCTTACCATTAGTACATCCAACTTCTCAGCCTTATACTCCTTCTGCAATTGTTCAAAATAGGGAAACTCCTTAATGCAAGGTGCACACCAAGTGGCCCAAAAGTTTACAACATAAATAGAATCAGTTGATTTATTCAGATAAGGTTCAAGCAATGAATAGTCCAAAACATCAACCTTAAACTCCTTTTCTTTTGGTTTACAAGAGAAAACTATTGGTAACAGAATAATTATAATAAATATTGACCTTTTCATTTTTATAACATTTATAACCCAGAAACACATTTTGCACAATTCTGTTCAGATTATAAAGCAATTATCACAACAACACGTTCATCTAAAACAAAATTATACAGAGGAAACAGAGTATTTTACAGCTAAAAAAACAATACAATTTTGTGTAAATCAATCCTAAAACATAATTTTGGAATAAATTTGATAAAAGAAACATCCAATATTCCTATGACAAAAAACCGATTAGGTTTACTCTTAGTAGTTGTTTTACTTCAACTTTCGGCTTGTAGTTTTATTCCTAAACCGCCAGTTGCTGAGAAAACTCCACACCAAATGGTGATGTTTGGCGATACCCGAATTGACCCCTACTATTGGCTTAACTTGCGCGACACCCAAAAAGTTTTGGACTACCTTATTGCAGAGAACAGCTATACCGAGGCAATGATGGAGCCCACAATCCCCCTTCAAGAATCGCTGTTTAACGAAATGAAATCCAGGCAAAAAGAAGAGGACGTGACTGTTCCTGTATTTCTAAATGGCTATTACTACTATATCCGGTACGAGGAGGGAAAAGAGTACCCTATTAACTGCAGGAAAAAAGGAACACTTAATGCCCCTGAGGAAATAATTCTTGACGAAAACGAAGTGGCTGCAGGCCATAAATTCTGCCAAGTAGCAAGTTTGGATATATCACCAGACAATAAAATCCTTGCTTATGGAGTGGATACAATTGGGAGGAGAAAATTCACAATCCATTTCAAAAATCTTGAAACGGGGAAATTAATAAACTCAAAAATTGATAACACCACTGGAGCAATTGCTTGGGCAAACGATAACGAAACGGTTTTTTACTCGCAAAAGAACCCCGCATTACGCCCCTACAAAATATTCAGGCATTGCTTAAAATCCGTTAACTGTTTTGACGATAAACTGATTTACCACGAAACCGATGAGACTTTCGACACTCACGTATTTACCACAAAGTCGAAAGAGTATATAATGATAATGACCTCGAGCAGCACTTCATCCGAGTACCGATTCTTGAATGCTAATAACCCTCTAGGTAACTTTAAACTAATTCAGCCTCGTCAAAAGGGGATTGAGTATAGTGCAGACCACTTTGGCAACAACTTTTACATACGAACCAACTGGAATGCGGAAAACTTCAGAATTATGGAAGCCCCAATATCAAGTCCCAGTATGGCAAACTGGAAGGAGTTAATTCCGCACAAAAGCGATGTGCTAATAATGAATATGGATGTTTTTCGCAATTTTTTGGTTATCACAGAGCGCAAAGATGCCCTTATAAAGGTTAGAGTGATGAAGTGGGCCGACAGGAGTGAGCATTACATTGATTTTGGCGAGGAGGTTTACACTGCATTACCATCGGGAAACCCAGAATTCGACACGCCGTTGTTTATGTACTACTACACCTCGCTAACCACACCAGGCTCCACCTACGAGTATAATATGCAAACCCAAACAAAACGTTTGCTAAAGCAAAACGAGGTGCTTGGAGGTTATAACCCTGCCGATTACGAAACGAAAAGGCTTTGGGCTACAGCAAACGACAGTGTTAAAATACCCATTTCGATTGTTCACAAAAAGGGAATTGAACTGAATGGCGAAAACCCTTTGCTAATTTACGCCTACGGAGCCTATGGATACTCTGAAAATCCAATTTTCGATTCAAACCTATTAAGTTTACTCGACCGTGGTTTTGTTTATGCCATTGCGCACGTAAGAGGTGGCGAGGAGATGGGACGTAAATGGTATGAAGATGGTAAGATGCTCAAAAAAATGAACACATTTACCGACTTTATCAGTTGTAGTGAGTATTTAATTGAACAGAAATACACCTCGCCCGATAAACTTATTGCCCAAGGTGGCAGTGCCGGTGGGTTACTTGTAGCGGTAGTTGCTAATATGCGATCCGACCTATACAAAGGAATTGTTGCCGAAGTACCCTTTGTGGATGTTGTTACTAGCATGCTCGACTCCAGTTTACCTCTAACCACAGGCGAATACGAAGAGTGGGGCAACCCAAACGATTCTACTTATTACTTCTACATAAAATCTTACTCGCCCTACGACCAAGTAAAGCCCCAAACATACCCTAACATTCTAGCAACCGCAGGCTACCACGATTCTCAGGTTCAGTACTTTGAACCCGCAAAGTGGGTTGCAAAATTACGAGCAACAAAAACTGATGATAATCTCCTTCTATTCAAGGTTGATATGGACTCAGGCCACGGAGGTGCATCAGGCCGATTTAAATCGCTGAAGGATATTGCATTTACTTATGCGTTTATGCTTAAAATTGTGGAAATAAAAGAATAACAAACAATTGGGTTATATTTTTAGCATACCAATAGTTCTAATGCTTAATTTGTTATCAATAAATTCAAAATTACTATAATGATTGAAAAAGAATTAATAAAAAAGATTGTTGAATACTTTGAAGAGAAAATATTCCAACAACACATAAATTCCACTTTGACAAATCATTCTAAACTAAAATCGTACAATATTAATCCAATAGTTGTTAAGTATTTATCTAAAGTTCTTGATGATAAATATAGTCCAGAAGGAGTCGCTAAAGCCCTTTATTATCCAAGAGTTTTAGGAACATCAATAAATACATCTTTTGGCACAAGGATTCAAGATATGTTTGTGGAACTAGGCATAGCGCAAGGTTCTCTGATAAAAGGAATGGATATTGAATTTACTGACCAGATAGATAAACGGAAAAAATGGTGTCAATTAAAAGCAGGACCAAACACTATTAATTCAGAGGATGTTAAACCGCTTATCAAAAAGTTTACTGATACTATAAATTTGGCACGAACCAACAAAGCAATGTCGGGTGTGAATAATACCGATTTTATAGTTGGCGTACTTTATGGGGAACCATCGGAATTGAGCATGCACTACAAAGTGATTGACAAAACTCATCCTGTTCTTATTGGCAGTGATTTTTGGCACAGAATAACAGGTTTCCCTAATTTTTATAACGAACTGGTTTCGGCATTGCATGAATGCATATCCAACCTCGACACAAAGGATTTCTTCCAAAAAGGATGTGATGAACTGGCAAATGAAATAAGGACTTCGCCCCTATTTCATTTTTAAGTCTTCGTAATAACTATTTAAAAACTTAACAATAGAATAACCAACCTCTTTTCCCAAATTCACAGGAACAGCATTTCCTATTTGCTTATATTGCTGAGCTAATGAACCAGCAAACTTCCAATCATCTGGAAATGTTTGGATTCTAGCATATTCCCTAACTGTAAAAGGGCGAGTTTCTTCCGGATGACACCGCTCGGTTTGTTTCTGTGCAGGACTACATGTTAGCGTTAAACAGGGTTCATCCCACCCTATTCTACGAGCCATACCCGTTTTTCCTCCGCCTAAATAAAAACTTTTACCCATAAACTTTTTCTGAATATCGAGAGGTAAATCGCGCCAGTAGCCTTTCTGTGGAACTAAATCTAAAACTTCCTTTTTACTTTTTGGATATTTAACACCATCTGAATCGGGGACATCACAATCAAACAACTCTCCTTTTTTTAATGCATCAGCAAGATTATATATTTTTTTGTATGGTTTTGGGTACTCGTATTTAATATTTATATCCTTTCTTACACCAACAATAATCAAACGTTCACGTTTCTGAGGAACTTTAAAATTTACTGCTTTCAAAACTTGATATGGAACCACATTATATCCAATTTCATCTAAAATGGAAATCATACCTTGTAAGGTTTTTCCATTTTCATGACTTAATAAACCTCTCACATTTTCGCCAATGCAAATTGGAGGATTTACCTCTTTCACAACTCGTGCAAACTCATAAAACAAGGTTCCTCTAGCATCACTTAAACCTAATTTCTTACCAGCATAACTAAATGCCTGACAAGGAAATCCTCCTGTTACAACGTCAATTTTATTATGGTACTCAGAAAAATCAAATGATTTTACATCACCTTCATAAACTCTCCAATTTGGACGATTTTTCCGAAGTGTTTCACATGCCCATTTGTCTATTTCATTTAAAGCGACACACTTTAATCCAGCCTGCTCAAGGCCAACTGCCAAACCTCCTGCTCCTGCAAACAACTCTAGTACAGTATAATTATTATTTGGTTCAACGTAATTACAATCAGTTTCATTTATTTTGAAGTCAACAAAATCAATAAAAAGCGACTCTACTTGCTCTCTTTTATAGACTCTGTAATTACTAATTGGTTCGCGGACAGCAGACAGTTTACCTTCTCTATCCCATCTTCGTAAAGTCTCTTTACTCTTACCTAAAAGTTCTGATGCCTCTGCTAGTGTTAAATATTCACTCATAACCAAATTATACAACATTACACAATGGTTACAAATATAAAGAGAAAAAAAGAATTTTTAGTGCTAAAAAATAAAAAAAAGGAGCATTACTGCTCCACATCCTTCAAAGTCAACTGAATCCGTTTCCTAGGAATATCAACCTCAAGCACTTTTACCTTTAAATGCTGGTGAAGTTTTACAACCTCTAGCGGGTCAGAAACAAAACGGTTTGCCAACTGCGAGATATGCACTAAACCATCCTGCTTTACTCCAACATCTACAAAAACGCCAAAGTTGGTAATGTTGGTTACTATTCCGGGCAGAACCATTCCAGGAACTAAGTCATCCATTTTATAGATACCCTCGGCAAACTCAAACACCTTAATTGCCTTACGTGGATCGCGACCAGGCTTAGATAGTTCTTGCATAATATCGTTTAGCGTTGGAAGGCCAATCTTATCGGTTACGTATTTCTCCAGTTTTATTTTGGAGCGTAACTGCTCATCGCCCATTAGGTCGGAAACCTTACAGCCCAAATCCTTTGCCATTTGCTCCACAATATGGTAACTCTCGGGGTGAACGGCACTATTATCGAGCGGGTTCTTGGCATCAGTAATTCGAAGGAAGCCTGCGCACTGTTCAAAGGCCTTATCGCCCAAACGGGCGACTTTTTTCAACTCAGTACGGCTACCAAATGGACCATTTTGCTTACGGTAGTCAACAATATTCTTGGCCAACTGTGGTCCTAAACCCGAAACATAGGTTAACAAATGCTTACTGGCTGTATTCAGGCTAACGCCAACGTGGTTAACCGCGCTCTCCACCACTAAATCCAAACCGTTTTTAAGTTTGGTTTGGTCAACATCGTGCTGATACTGTCCCACTCCAATGGACTTTGGATCAATTTTAACCAACTCTGCCAAGGGATCCATCAACCTGCGCCCAATGGAAACGGCTCCACGTACAGTAACATCGTACTCTGGAAACTCCTCACGCGCAACTGTAGATGCGGAATAAACCGATGCACCATCCTCGCTAACCACAAAAACCTTAATATCGCGGTTAAAGCGAATATGCTTAACAAGTGCCTCCGTTTCACGGCTTGCAGTTCCGTTCCCAATGGCAATTGCATCAATCTTAAATGTATCGACAAGGTTAGAGATTTTAGACATCGCCTTACCCTGCTCGCTCTGCGGTGGATGTGGATAGATGGTCTCGTTATGTACAAGATTTCCTTGCGGATCCAGACAAACCAACTTGCAGCCAGTTCTGTAACCAGGGTCAAGAGCCAAAACACTTTTTTGTCCAAGTGGCGCAGAGAGTAATAGTTGACGAAGATTCTCGGCAAAAACGCGAATAGCCTCCTCGTCAGCTTTTTCCTTTAGTTCGCCAGTAAATTCGTTCTCAATAGAAGGCTCAATCAATCGTTTATAGGAATCGGCAATGGCTAACTGCATTTGCGCAGCATTATCGCCACTCAACTTCACGTAATTCCTTTCAAACTCCTCAATTACAGGTTCTACGGCAGGAACAATGGATACACGGAGAAACCCTTCCTCCTGTCCACGGCGCATAGCCAAAAACCTGTGCGATGCACATTTGCGAACCTCCTCCTCAAAGCTGAAGTAATCGGAGTACTTTACTCCTTCGGTTTCCTTACCCTTTACTACTTTGGATTTAATTATTGCACTACGCTTAAAGTGACGGCGGGCAATATTACGAGCCTTCTCATCCTCGCTAATCCACTCAGCCACAATATCGCGTGCACCCTGTAAGGCATCATCCACATCAGCTACTTGGTCGTTAATAAAAGCCTCGGCCTTTGCAAGAATGTTGCGCTCAAACTGCTTCATTATTAACAAAGCAAGTGGTTCTAGTCCTTTCTCCTTGGCAATTGTGGCTTTAGTTCTGCGTTTGGGTTTGTAAGGCAAGTAGATATCCTCAAGCACAACGGAATCGTAGCAGTTTACAATCCTAGCCTTTAACTCATCGGTAAGTTTACCCTGTTCCTCAATTGTAGATATTATGGTTTCCTTCCGTTTATCAATTTCAACATACTTGGCTGATAAATCGCGAATGGATGTAACTTGAACTTCGTCTAAATTACCAGTCATCTCCTTACGATAACGGCTGATGAATGGTATTGTAGCCCCTTCGTCTAAAAGTTTTATAGTGTTTGATACTTGGCGACCAGCCAAATTCAACTCCTTAGAAATCAATTCAACGTGCTTTGCAGTATTAATCAAATCCATAGTAAAAAGTATTATCATACAAAAAAACAAAAATAAAATGGGATGACAAAGGAAGTTGAGAGTTGTCGGTTATTAATAGTAATTAGTTTAAAGAATTGAAAAGATTCATAGTTAACATCCTTTAACTAGAACATCAAAAAAATATTTCACACAAAATTTGTTAATCAATTCAATTCTGTATCTTCGCAGGATGTTTTTAAATCGATAATCAATTTAACTCTAATAAAACTATGAAATTTTCAAGTGTATTTGTGGCCGTTTCACTAGTGGCTGTATTGGCATCGTGCCAAAAATCTAACCAAAGTGTTGGAAAAGTAGTTCTAAAAAACGAAACTGATAGCCTTAGCTATGCATTAGGTATCAATATTGCACAAAGTTTCAAGAATGGTAAGTTAGACGAAATTAACTATAAAGCTCTTGCACGTGCCGTTCAAGATTACTACAAAAATGATTCATCAAACATCAAAATGAACGATGAGGCTGCAATGAAGTATATTCAAGAATTTTTAGGTAGAAGAGAGCAAAAAATTGCAGAAAAAAACCTTGAGGAAGGCAACAAATTCCTAGAAGAGAACAAAACAAAAGAAGGTGTTATTGTTGATTCAACAGGCTTACAGTATAAAGTTATTACTGAGGGTACAGGTGCTCAACCAATCGCAGAGGATGTTGTAAAAGTACACTACACTGGAACTTTTATTGATGGCACCAAGTTTGACTCATCCTATGACAATGGAGAACCTGCTACATTTCAGTTAAACAGAGTGATTAAGGGTTGGACTATTGGTGTTCAAAAAATGAAAGTTGGTGCTAAATATATGTTCTATATCCCTGCTGATTTAGGATACGGCACACAAGTTCGCCCTGGTGGTCCAATTGGCCCTAACCAAGCATTAGTTTTCGAAGTTGAACTTCTTGAGATTGTTAAAGAAACTGCTAAAAAGAAATAATTATCAATAAACTCGCAGCTTACCAGCCGGGTGTGTATGCATCCGGCTGTTTTTCTGAATAAATAAGATAATGTTATGGCACTAGATTTTACAGGAAAACTAATTCAGAAATTGGGTCAGCAAACCGGACAGGGCAAAAATGGAGCTTGGGTTAAACAGGAATTTATAGTCGAGACCCAGGAACAGTATCCAAAGAAAGTTTGCATATCGGCATGGGGCGATAAGGTTAAGGAGATGGATTCCGTTGCAATTGGCGAATTTGTGAAGCTATCAGTAAATATTGAATCGCGTGAATTCAATAGCCGTTGGTATACCGATGTAAGGATTTGGCGCGTGGAGCGTATGAGAGGTGCAGAGAGCAACGTTCCTGATTTACCACCTTTCAACGAGGATTTTCAAATGCCCCCAGCCAACGATTTTAATCCAGATAACGATTTACCATTCTAATCGTAGTATTCTCAAAAAAAACTTTCAGAAAATTTAACCGTTAACTCTATAATTATGCAACTACCAGTAGAGAAAATTGAAGA
>CAZTVY010000072.1:0-10591 GCA_964617235.1 uncultured Rikenellaceae bacterium
GTCGCCAAGGGGCAAACCCTTAAGGGTAATATTCATTATTCGGACACGCTCCAGTTTAACAACCTCGTAACCAAAATGGCTACACATCCGTCGAATCTGCCTGTTTAGTCCTTGGATTAGAGTGATTCTAAAGATAAATGGCGTTTCCTTTTCAACCTTACACTTTTTGGTCATAGTACCCAAAAGAGGAACGCCACTGGCCATTCCTTCAATAAACTCTGGGGTCATTGGTTTATCAACAGTAACCAAATACTCCTTTTCGTGCTTATTGCCGGCGCGAAGAATCTTGTTAACCAAGTCTCCATTGTTGGTAAGCAAAATCAGACCCTGTGAGTCCTTATCGAGCCTTCCAATAGGGAATACTCTCTGACTATGATGAACAAAATCTATTATATTACCGTCGGTGTTTTTTTCAGTAGTACTTGTAATGCCAACAGGTTTATTCAGTGCAATTATAATATCCTTCGGCGTTGTGTGCTCAATATAATGTCCATTCACATAAACTTTATCCTTTGGCTGAACAAAATCGCCAACCTGAGCCCGCTGCTTATTCACAAAAACCTTTCCCTGCTCAATAAACCTATCTGCCTCTCTACGTGAGCAAAAGCCAGAGTCGCTTATAAATTTATTTAATCGGATTGATTTAGATAGTGTCATTTTTTTGATTTATTGAGTATTTTCGATGCTACAAACCACACTGCGCTTCCAATTCCTGCTCCAACAATTGCTCCAGCCAGTACATCGCCAGGGTAATGAACACCTAAGTATATTCTACTATAGGATACAAATGCAGCCCAAACTAGCAACCCAAAGGTAACCCATTTCCTGTTGAAAAGGAAAGAAAGGAATACTGCTACACCAAAGGTGTTTGCAGCATGTGAAGATATAAAGCCATATTGGCCACCACATCCACCAACAAGATGTATAAATTGGCTCAAGGCAGGATTATGGCAAGGACGTAAGCGTTGAAATACATTTTTAAATGCTTGAACCGAAATCTGATCAGCAAGGGTTACTACCAACGCTATAGCTAAAAGCCACCAAAGTGTTTTCCACCTATGCTCGCGAGCAATAAAGTAAATAATCAATAGGTATAAAGGCAGCCAGGTTAATTTACCCGATGCAAAAAGCATTATGCTATCCCAGAAAGGAGAGTGTGCACCATTAAACGCTAGGAATAACTTGGTGTCGAGTTGAATAAGGCTGTCTATCATAACTAATCACTATTAATGCTGTTCCAAAGTAAGTCTTTTAACTCATCTATCCCCTGCCCTACTACCGAAGATATAAATACAGTAGGGATTTTTGGAAGATGTTTTTTTATGGACTTTTTGATTTCATCATCAATCAAATCGCATTTTGTAACGGCCAATACGCGCTTTTTGTCCAGCAACTCCGGGTTGTACATTTTAAGTTCATTCACCAGAATTTGGTACTGCTTTTTCACATCGTCGCTATCGGCAGGAACCATAAATAGCAGCATTGAGTTACGCTCAATGTGGCGTAAAAACCTCAAGCCTAAACCCTTTCCCTCGTGAGCGCCTTCAATAATTCCAGGAATATCGGCCATTACGAATGAGCGTTCATCGCGGTAGGGAACAATCCCAATATTTGGAACAAGAGTAGTAAATGGATAATCCGCAATTTTTGGTTTTGCAGCACTCACAACCGATAACAATGTGGATTTTCCTGCATTGGGAAATCCAACCAGTCCTACATCGGCAAGGATTTTTAACTCTAGGATAACATTCGCTTCCTCTGCCGGCTCGCCTGGTTGTGCAAATCGTGGGGTTTGCAATGTGGCTGTTTTAAAGTTCCAGTTCCCTAGTCCTCCACGACCGCCTTTAAGGAGCATCTGAACCTGGCCGTTTTCAGTTATCTCTGTTATCACCTCTCCGGTTTCAGCATTTTTCGCAACTGTCCCAATGGGAACTTCGATGGTAATATCAGCACCATCGGCTCCTGTACAACGAGCACCGCTACCGTAAACACCATCGCCAGCGTAAATGTGGCGTTTATACTTTAGGTGAAGCAATGTCCAAAGTTGGCTACTACCTTTAAGGTAGATATGGCCTCCTCTTCCGCCATCACCACCATCGGGGCCACCCTTGGGCACAAACTTCTCTCGACGCATATGAACGCTTCCTCCACCACCTTTCCCCGAACGGCAGAATATTTTTACGTAATCAACAAAATTTGAATTGGACATATAAGATATCAGATATTAGACACTAGATTTCAGATAAAACAGTTTATGAAACTTGGGTACAAAAGTAATGATAATTAGCCATTAAGCCAATTATTCATTTTAAAGCACTTGTAAATGAAGTTAAATTGCGGTTATTGAGCGTTTCTGATGGTAGTACAAATCCTTTCGAAAATCTCGTTAACGCTTCCCATTCCGTCAACTCCCTTTAATTTCCCTTGGCTTTTATAGTAATCCAATACTGGCCGGGTTGTATTCTCGTATATATCGAGCCTTTTACGAATTATGCTCTCCTCCTTATCATCGGGCCTATCGGTTTCTTTTCCTCTGTTCAACAAACGAGCAACAAGTTCATCATCGGCAACCTCAAGCGAAATCAACATTGTAACGGAGTGTCCTGTTAAACTCATCATCTCATCGAATTTTGCAGCCTGCAATGTGTTGCGGGGGAAACCATCGAACACATATCCCTTAACCTCGCCATTCTTGCCAAGTTCCTCCTCAATTAAACCAATTGCAATTTCATCGGAAACAAAGTTGCCTTTATCAATTCGCCTCTGCGCCTCAATTCCAAGAGGAGACTGATCCACTATGGCTGCCCGCAAAATTTCTCCTGTAGAAATATGCTTTAGCCCGAATTCCTGTGCAACAATTTTTGATTGAGTTCCTTTTCCTGCACCTGGAGGTCCAAAAATTACGATATTAAGCATAACTGCTGGTTGTATATTTAACTTTTAATCTCTATTTCGTCACATAAAAAATGCTGAAGCAAGTTCAGCATTCTGTATTGTATCTAGCTATATCACTTTAAATTACAGTGTAGATATCTGGTAAATTACGGCCAATTCCATCGTAGTCTAAACCATAGCCCACAATAAAATCGTTAGGAATTGAGCGGCCAATGTAATCAATTTTGGCAGCACCCTTGTATGAGTCTGGTTTATAAAGCAATGTGGCAACCTTGATTGCCTTAGGGTTAAGTTTGTTTAACTCACCGTAAAGTTTAGTAAGGGTGATTCCAGTGTCTACAATGTCCTCAACAATAATAACCGTGCGACCGCTGATATCCTCATTTAATCCAATTAGTTGGTTTACAACTCCGGTAGACTCAGTTCCTTGGTACGACGATATTTTAATGAATGACACCTCACAAGGGAAGTTGATGCGTTTCATCAGGTCGGCTGTGAACATAAATGAGCCGTTAAGTATGCTCAAGAATAAAGGAATCTCGTTGGCGTTCCTAAAATCCCAATTAATCTTTGATGCCACCAAATCAATATCCTGCTGAATTTCCGATTCAGGGTAACTCAATCTAAACTCTCTGTCCTTAAGCTTAACTTGCTTCAAATTCTCAGCCATTGTCTCAGTTTTATTTGGTTGAAAAAACAAGCCACAAATTTACATCAGTTTTTTGGAATTTCTACAGTATAGAAATCGTTTTATTGCGAAAAAGAACAATGATTAACTTTGGATTTATATTTTATTGATATTGATAAGCATGGAAGAATATTCTATAATTTAGATTTTGTGAAAGCCAATCCTTCTGCATAATTATTTTACATATAGATTATTTTTCTATCCGATTGAAAATTTGTCAATTAATGCCTTTTTCGATATATTTTTGTAACTTCATATTAAATAAAATACTATGACACCAAAAGTTAGCATTATTATGGGCAGTGTCTCGGATATGCCTATTATGGAGGAGGCTGCCAAATTCCTTGATGAGTTGAACATTCCGTTCGAGATTAATGCGCTATCGGCGCATCGCACTCCCGACCTAGTGCTCGATTTTGCCCGTAATGCTCATACTCGAGGCGTAAAGGTTATTATTGCTGGTGCTGGTGGGGCTGCACACCTTCCAGGTGTAATTGCCGCACTTACTCCACTTCCAGTAATTGGAGTACCAATTAAGTCATCAAACTCAATTGATGGATGGGATTCAATCCTATCAATTCTACAAATGCCTGCAGGTATTCCTGTTGCTACTGTTGCTTTGGATGGAGCCCGTAATGCTGGAATTTTGGCTGTTCAAATAATTGGAACTGGCGAACCTGAGGTTCAAAAAGCGATGATAGAGTTCAAAAGAACTCTTGGCGATAAAGTGGTGAAGGCAAACAAGGAACTTGCAAACGTAAAATTTAAAAATAAAACAAACTAGTGTTATATTGCGTGTCACCCTGAACTTGTTTCAGGGTGACACGATTATGGGATGCTGAAACAAGTTCAGCATGACTGATGATTACTAACTTGATATAACACTTTGCCTTTCGCACTCTTAACATTCAAAAAGAATGAACAAGCGAATTGCATTAATAGTAACATTAATTACATTACACATTGGACTTAAAGCATCGGTGCCCGACAGGCCAGTTGCTGGCTCGGGAGCCGCTTTAGGTTTAACAGGAATATCTATTAACTCAACTTGGGCAACTCTCCAAAACCAAGCGGTTCTTGCTTGGCAAAACGATTACTGGGTAGGAATACATCACGAGAACCGATATCTAGTAAAAGAGTTAGGGCTAAGTGCCATTGCAGGCATTATACCAACATCAACGGGAACTTTCGGGGTTAGCCTCTCCCACTTTGGCTACAGCCAATTTAATGTTACCAGAGCCTGCATGGCCTATGGAATGAAATTCTCCGATAAATTCTCGGCGGGAGTTGGATTAAATCTTCATCACTTACAAATAGCTGGCGATTACGAGAACAAGAATGCATATACCGTTGAGGGAGGCTTGATGTATATGCCCACATCAAAGTTGACTCTTGGCGCTTCCGTTTTTAACCCAACTCGCTCGTCGTTCGATGAGCAACAAAGTATGCCACCAATACTGGGCTTAGGCATATCGTATTTCCCAAGCGAAAAAGTAATGCTCGCCCTACAGATTGACGATAATACCGAGACAAAACCAGCAATTAGAGGTGGAGTAGAATACAGTCCCATCAAAAATATTGCGGTTAGGCTGGGCTACTCATCGGAGAATCCGCAAGGATTAACAGGCGGGTTTGGCTGGAACATTAAGCAGATACAGATTGATTTATCGTTTGGCTACCACAGCGTGCTGGGCTATACACCACAACTATCCGTTTCGTACTGTTTTGCCAAGCCAAAGGTTAACTAGCCATGAACCTCAAGTCGGCGATAATATCAACATTGATTACTTTCTTGGTTTTTGCAAAGCCAATCCTGCTAGTTGGACAAGAAACCCAAACCGATGTCCAGCAGATTATTGCCGAAATAGTGGAGGATTTAACTGCAAAAGCAGATGATGAGCAGGATTACACGCAACTGATTGAAGATTTAATTAACCTTGCAGAGAATCCAATCAATATTAATGTTGCTACAGCTGATGATTTAAAGAAGTTCATATTCCTAAGCGATTTTCAAATTAACAGTTTAATTGATTTTCGCGATTCCACGGGAACAATTCTCAGCATTTACGAACTCCAAACTATTCCTGGCTATGACATTATCGACATTCAACGCCTATCACCATTTATAAAAGTTGAGCAGGTAGACAAACCCCAACTTCCAAAAACCTTTTATGGTCGGAATGACTTTTCATTTAGGTATAGAACCTCGGTCGAAACACCTGTAGGATATTCCAAAAGTTACACAGGTTCAGGTTATTTAGGCGATAAAAACTCCTATTACGCCCGCTACTCATATCACGGAGGAAAACATCTACAGGCGGGATTTGTTGCGGAGAAAGACCCTGGCGAACCCTTTTTTGATGGCACTTTCAGAACTGGAGTCGATTATATATCAGGCTACATAAGCCTATCGAAAATTGGAATAGTTAAGAAAGCCATTATTGGCGATTATCACGCTGAATTTGGGCAAGGACTTACTTTTTGGAACAGTTTATCATTCGGCAAATCGAGCAATGCAGTTTACGTTCGCAAACGTGCCGATGGATTAACTAGGCACTCATCGGCTTACGAAAGTCAATTTCTGAGAGGTGCAGGGGTAACTCTATCAGTACTTAAAGCCGACATCACTATTTTTGCATCATATAAAAATATCGATGCCAACATTTCCGACACCCTTGAAAGTGGTGATTTGGCCTACACTTCATTACCAGAAACAGGTTATCACCGAACTGCATCAGAAATAGAGAACCGCAACACACTAACAGAGTTTACCACAGGAACAAATATCACCTATAGCACTAACCGCGTAAAAACAGGCTTGACCTTTGCTCACTCAAAAATCAACGGAAACTTCGACGGAACTCAGGCTATATACGAATTTACTCCAAAACCCTCTGAGAAAACAGCCATTGGAGCATCTGTCGATGTAAACATTAAGCAATACCAGTTTTTTGGTGAGTTAGCGTCCGATTTGCCCAGCGGCAAACTAGCAGCACTGGCTGGAGGGATGTTTCGGTTAAGCAATACAGTACAACTATCAATATTGGGTCGCTCATACTCTAGAACTTTTAACCCCCGATACACTGCAGGATTTGCAGAGGGTAGCGGAACCAGCAATGAAAATGGTATTTATGCAGGCATCAGCATTTTACCAACCAAAGGGTGGAAACTCTCTGGCTATATCGATTTATTTGAATTCCCTTGGCTTAAATTTGGAGCAAACGCCCCCTCTACAGGACAAGAATTCATGGCATTATCCGAACATTCATTTACACAGGACTTTTCTGCAAAAATAAGGTACAGAGTAAAAAGCGTTGAAAAGAATCAATCAAACTCAACTCTACCAGTTATCCCGCAAATAAAACAAACATCACAAAACCTTAGACTTCAACTTGGCTATAATGTAACTAGTACAATTGCTATAAAAACAATTCTGGAAACCTCAATATTCGATACCGACAGCATCAGCCTTGAGCAGGGATATTTACTTGCGCAGGATTTATCGCTTAAACTAACTCGAATTCCAGTAAATATAAATTTTCGCTTTGCCATATTCGACACTCCTTCGTGGGACACCCGAATATACTCCTACGAGAACGATATGCTTTACTCATTTTCAGTTCCAGCCTACTATTCAAAAGGAACAAGATTTTTCGCCTTGTTGAAATACAGTCCAAAATCTTGGTTCGACATATGGCTCCGATACTCACAAACATACTATAGCGAAATGGACGAGTTGGGTCAAGGCGCTGACCTTATTGAAGGGAATACCCGAAGCGAGGTTAAGGCAATGGTAAGGTTTAAGTTTTAGACTACTCTCTAAACAATGATAAAAGTCATCCAAAAGCCTAACTAAAGGGCTTAACTTTGGAACACATTAAGCAGAAAACAATGAAGACAATAGGCCTAATTGGAGGTATGAGCTGGGAATCGTCCCTGGAATACTACCGAATTATAAACCAAGAGGTAAAACGCAAACTTGGGAACCTGCATTCGGCTAAAAGCCTAATGTTTTCTGTTGATTTTGACGAGATTCAGCATCTGCAACATATAGGTGATTGGGATAAACTCAACAGCATCATGGTTGACGCAGCCGTTCGTCTCCAAAAAGGGGGCGCCGATTTTATTGTAATATGCACCAACACAATGCACCGAATGGCCAGCATAATTGAAGCTAACGTAAATATTCCAATCCTCAACATTGCCGATGCAACAGCCCAACGAATTAGAGAGCAAGGAATAAAACGCATTGGTTTGCTTGGTACAAAATTTACCATGGAGCAAGATTTCTACAAGGGAAGACTAACCGAATTGCATAGTATAAAGGTAATAACTCCATCTGAGAACGACAGGAATACTGTTCACTCAATTATTTACAACGAGTTATGCCAAGGGCAAATCCTTCAACCATCCAAGGAAAAATACATCCGAATAATTGAGAACCTAAAAACCGAGGGAGCTGAAGGGATTATCCTTGGATGCACGGAAATACCTTTGCTTATTAAACAGCAGGATGTTACAATTCCGATTTTTGACACAACCCGAATTCATGCTGAGATGGCTGTGGAATTCGCGTTGAAGTAGTCACTCCCTACTACCACAATTAGCGTTTGCAAAACTTAAATTCCTTAATTTTTAAGATTAAAATAGCATGCGCACATTTGAGGCTATTCAAACATTTTGATATTCCAACCCCTCTCTCTAATAAAGTTAAATTAAAAATTTCTTTAAAAATTCTTTACCTGTTACTTCAACATATATTATTTAAATATTCTGCTTAACTAAAAAATGTAAAGCCAACTATAATAGGCATAACAAGTTTTGTAATTATTTTTTAATCGTTTGAGCACACCTAAATTTATTTATTCAAATGCGCTTACAACGGCATATTATTTGTACTAAAATCCACATAAACCTAAAACCTATTATTATGAAAAATTTAATTCTTATTTTTTTATGCATCATTACCCCTATATTTGGGAACTGCCATAACGATTATAAAAAAATTGCTTATGCCTCTAATAATGCATTTCAATCGCCAAACCCTAATTTAAATCTATTTACAATCACATACCACCAATGGTCAGATCACAACGCTTTCATATTAAGCAAGAGTCCTATAATAACTGGTTATGGAATATACAGTGACTCTTTATCAAAAATATATCAAGGAAAAACATTTTATGAGTATAATGGTGAGTACTATGCGATCGAAAGCTGGGCAGACTATTATTACTGGTTTACAAAGAAATATGCATTCATGTTTAAAAATCCAGAACTATATGAACTCTATTATTTATCCAATAACGACTACTCAATGGCATCCTATATTGCAAGTGAAAATTTTCTAGGAGAAAGATACCCTTCGTTGATAAGAATAGATTTTCTAGATTCAAAAGTAGAGTCAAATCGGCTTTCAGACGATAAACATCTTGCAATAAATACAAAAGAACAAACGAGATTGAAATCGAAGTTTGAAAGAGAATTGATTAAACAAAATAACACTAAAGAAGATAAAACTGGAAATGAACAATCAATGGATAACACCCTAAAAAATCATAAAGAAGAAAACCAAGACATCAGAACAACAAATAATCAGAATGAACTTAATACAGACAAACCAAGTAAGCCAACAATAAATAAAATCAAATAAAAAGTTGTTTCATATATTAATGGAAGCAATTCTCATCAAAGAGAATTGCTTTTTTGTTCATTCTACCCTATTATTTTAATCTTCTTCTGAAACACCTCCCCTTCATTATCCACAAGTGTTAGTGTATATGTGCCCGGCTGTGGAGAAACTAACATTTCGTGTGTTCCGCTTGTTTTTCCTAGAAACGTATCGTTAAGGTGCCAGTAAATTATTGCATTTGGGTTACGGTGCGTTGCTTTCCAAATGCTATGTCCCTTGGTGTCCTTTGCTTCGCGGGGTATATAGATATCCGCTCCAGCGTAAGGGTAAATTAGCGCAATGTTTGGAAGTTTGTCGTTGGCTTGGGCACAACCTTTTTTGAATGGAGGCAACTTTCTGTATTCCGCATGAAGTTTAGTGTAGAACCACTCCTGCGCTGGAGGCAAAACAAACCAACTGGTTTCGAACATCTCCTCTTGCTTTGCACAGCCTAATGTCAGCCTATTTTTTTGGTCTTTGTCAACATATATTTTATGGTGATAAGTACACGGTAAAGTTTTGGTTTTTACTGTAGGAATGTATTCTGTAATTGTGTCAGTGCAATTCGCCGATGCCAATAGTCCGCTTTGCTTACAGGTTACAACCGATTTTAAATCGAACCAAGGAGGCGTGAACCAATTAGAGGTTGGCAATAACGAGAATATGTCGAACATAACGGGAGCGGCTGCTGCAACGCCAATCAATTCTGCGCGCCCCTCGCCATCGGCGTTTCCTACCCAAACGGCAACAGTATAGTCGGATGTAACTCCAATTGCCCAAGCATCGCGGAAACCGTAGCTGGTGCCTGTTTTCCAAGCAATACGTTGCGATGAAATAAAATGTCGCCAAGCGCCATCTTCACCCGGACGATTTGCCTGAGTTAACGCCTCAAGCGTTAAGTATGCTGCGCCAGAACCAATTCCGTTGCAGTTGAATATCTGCTTAAGTTTTGCAGTGCTATCGAGTTGATACCTTAACGCAACGTTACTATTCTGAATGCCTCCAGCGTTTCGGCTAAGCGCAGAGTATATTCCAGCGAGTTCCCACATACTAGCCTCGGCACCTCCCAGAATAATTGAAAGTCCGTAATGACTAGGTGGCTTGTTGATGCTCTTTACGCCCATTTGTTGCAGGTTGTTATGGAACTTTTCAATTCCATACTGCCTTAAAAGGTTAACCGAAGGTACGTTTAGCGAGCGCGATAAAATCTCGTTGGCTGAAACCATCCCCTCGAAAGTTTTGCTGAAATTCTGGGGTGTAAAATCGGAATATGCAACTGGAATATCATTCACAAGTTGACGTGGATAAAGGAGTCCTTCGTTGAGCATAAATCCGTA
>CAZTVY010000073.1:0-10447 GCA_964617235.1 uncultured Rikenellaceae bacterium
TCTCATCGCCCAACTATCCGAGTTGGGCTTTGAGAGTTTTATGGAGGACGATAAGGGTTTTCGAGCATACATTAAATCCATAAAGGATTTCTCGGCCGAACAGGCAATCAATAGTCTATTTCTTCCCGAAGGCATTTCCATAAACTTTGAGGTAAATAGTATTGCCGATAAGAACTGGAACGAGGTTTGGGAATCGAACTTTGAGCCAATTCTGGTCGATAATAAATGCCTAGTTCGGGCATCATTCCATACCAATTTTCCAAAAACCGATTACGAAATAATTATTGACCCAAAAATGTCGTTTGGAACAGGCCATCACCAAACCACACACCTGATGATTAATGCTCTGCTGAATACAGATGTTACAGGGTTAACAGTTCTTGATATGGGTTGCGGCACTGGTGTTTTAGCCATATTGGCAGAAATGAGAGGTGCTGCAAATGTGGTTGCTATTGATAACGATGAGTGGGCATACCGTAACTCACTAGAGAATGTTGCGGAAAACAACTGCACAAAAATCGAAGTTCTGCTTGGCGATGCTACATTGCTTGCTGGCAAGCGTTTCGATTTAATTATTGCCAACATAAACCTAAATATCTTACTAAACGACTTGGCTATTTATAAATCAGGTCTAAATGTAAACGGCAAACTATTTATGAGCGGTATCCTACGCTCCGATGTAAACACATTAATTCAAGCAGCGGAGAAATTAGGCTTAAAACATCAGGAAACATTATACCGCGACGGTTGGGCTATGGTTTCTTTTTCTAACTAAAACATTTAACTATGCTTGTTAACAAAAAGTTTTGGTTTATTTCACTTTCCATTACAGTTTTGGTTTTTGCCATAACATTTTCGCCAAAGGCATTTAATCAGGACGATGATAAATTCTCGGGCGACATTCTAAAATACCCTGCCGAGCTGAACTCTATAGTTAACAAGGACCTTCCGAAGGAAGATGAGGAATTCATCAAGAAATTTACCATATTCTGGGCAAGCGATACAATAAACGAAGAGCACAAAAAAAATATCATCGAAATATCAAACCTAATGCTACCAGTTCTACCTGAGAAAAAGGATTTGGTGCTAACCTACGTAAAGCTTATCGACTTTTTTTTCAGAGATTCTTACGCAAATAAGAATTACGATGCTTGGGATAAATCGTATAATCAACTATTAAAATCGGAAAATTTAAGCCTAACATCGCTAAGCAACTATCTACGTTTTACTGAGGCTGTTGTAAAAAACTCAGTAATAAAGCAAACAAATACATTTGCCTGGAAATCAGGAACGCATCCCTCCTATCAATTTGAGTTTAAAGACCAACTTTATATTCGTCTCAACAAAATCAACCTAGTATGTATTTACGGTAACGATAGTATTTTTATTAAAACTACAAGTGGAATTTACACTCCTTCAACAGGAAATTGGAAAGGAGTTGGGGGAAAGGTCACTTGGGCACGCTCAGGCTATCCCGACGACGAAATATTTGTTGACCTAAAAAAGTATCAACTCGACTTAAACAAAAACTCCTATACTGTTGATTCAGTATATTTTACCAACAAAGATTATTTCACTACTCCTAGTTTAGGAAAAGTAACCGATAGGCTAATAAAAGACTATAACCCAAACTCAATTCAGTACCCCGAGTTTGAATCGTACGGAAAATGGTTTCAAATAAAAAATCTCTTCAAAAACGTAGATTATGAAGGCGGTTATATCATGCAGGGCTCACGTTTGATAGGAAAAGGTTCGGCCGAAAAACTTGCCACAGTCTCAATTAATCGTAATGGAAAGGAATTCCTTAGGGTTGAAGGGAATATCCTTATTTTTCAACGTTCAATCCTAAATACCGAAAAGGCTAGTATCCTTTTTAAGTTTCCCAACGACTCAATATATCACTCTGGTCTATACTTCAATTACAACAATAAAAACCGAACCGTTACTATTGCTCCCACCGATAAGTTAACCACTCAAAGCCCGTTTATAAGTTCGTACCATAAACTCAGCATTTGGGCAAACCAGCTAAGTTGGAAGATAGATGAGGATAAGATACTTTTCGGAGCATCAATTGGGGCAACAATAGGACGAGCATCATTTGAATCCGACAACTTTTTTAACGAGGTTTTTTTTGATGATATGATGGGTCCAAGCGACCAGCACCCCTTGCTTGCAATCTGGAATTACTCCATTAAGGTGAAAAGTAAAACATTCCTAGCTGCCGACCTTGGTGTTCATCTTCGCAAACCTATAGAGCAGGTTAAAATTGAAATGATGCGTATTGCAAAGGAAGGGTACATACTTTACGACTTCAACTCTGACGAGGTTCAAATCACGCAAAAACTCCGTTACGCAATACTAGCCCGCTTTCAGAAGATAGATTACGATGTTATCCGTTTTTCATCAATTTGCGAAGGCAACATACCCAACGCCGAACTCGACCTCAAAACAATGGATATGCGAATTCGTGGAGTCGAGAACATTTCGGTTAGTGACTCCCAAAGCGTACATATTAGTCCGCATAAGAAAGAAATTATTATGCAGAAAAACAGGAATTTCGCATTTGGAGGATACGTTCAGGCGGGTTTATTCAAATTTTATGGAGAAACATTCAAGTTTGATTACGATAAGTTTAAAATTGATTTAGTTGATGCTGATTTGTTGGAACTCGATTACCAAACTAACAACAGGGACAATTACGGCCGAAGAATTCTACAAAGTGTGCAAAACACCATGGAGAAAATTAATGGCAACATCCTAATTGATAAGCCCAACAATAAATCCGGCTTAATAAGCAATCCTAACTACCCTATTTTTAACAGTACTGGAATGTCTTACGTTTACTACGACGACCCAACCATTCATGGCGGAATCTACAAACGTGACTCGTTCTATTTCGAAATACTACCTTTCACTTACGAAAATCTCGACAATTTCGAAAGTATTGACTTAAACTTCAAGGGAATTCTATACTCAGGAAATATCCTTGCTCCCATTGAAGAAACTTTAGTACTACGCCCTGATAATTCATTAGGTTTTATTAAAAAAACACCACCCGAAGGATTAGCGCTCTACCGAGGCAAAGGATTTGGGTTCAATAAGGTTGACCTAAGCAACCAAGGACTTATTGTTAACGGCGATATCAAATACATTTCCTCAACCACATCCTCGGAAGCAATGTACCTTTTCCCCGATTCAATGATAACCAAATCTGATAGTTTTTATATAGATAAGAGGATTTCGGGAATCCAATATCCTAATCTAATTGGTGGTCGACATAAAATAAAATGGCTACCAAAACGCGATAAATTCTACGTTAAACGTGGCGAAAGGCCTTTTGTAATGTACGATACACTTGCAAAACTAATGGGCGACCTGCTTCTTGAACCTATTGGATTAACAGGCAATGGCGATATTAAACTTGCCAATGCAGCGCTGATTTCATCGCACTACGATTTTAACGCCGACGATTTTAACTCACCCAAAGCAAACTTAAAACTATACAAACCTAAAACTGAAGATTTAGCACTATCGACCGACAGTGTTAAATCGAATATCGATTTTAAGAATCAAAAAGGAGAGTTTAGTAAAACTCAGAAGAGTGTTTACGCTAAACTCAATGCATTACACTACGAGGCGCACCTCGATAGATTTGGATGGGATATGAACTCACATAACCTAAACTTCCTAACTGCAATGCGACAAGAGGCTGTTCGCGATGGAGAATTTACTGTTTCTCGAATGTACGACAAGGACTCCCTCCCTGCTGGTTCTCTTTTCTACTCTGTTCAAGCAGAGGAAGATTCTCTTTACTACTTTTCACCTAAATCAAAATATAACCTGGAAACAGCCGAACTGAAGTCCGATAGTGTTAAGTATATTATAGCTGCTGATGCAGTAATCTATCCAAAGGATAAAAAAATAAAGGTTGACCCTACAAATAGAATGAATAAACTTTCGTTGGCAACTATTATTGCTAATTTAACATCAAAGTACCATAGAGTATACAACTCTGAGTTAGTTATATCCAGTAGAAGAAAATACAAAGGAAATGGACTTTATGATTATATTGATGAGAGAGATTCTGTTCAAACTATTGTATTAAACAATGTTGAAAACGATGCTTTCCTTAATACTTATGCCGAAGGTAAGCTAACTGAACCAGACAATTTTAAACTAAGCCCCAATTTTGGGTTCATAGGAGATTATAGACTTTACGCTCCCGACCAATTCCTTGAGTTTAAAGGAGGAGCACGCCCAATTTACAATTGCCCCAATACCAAAGCGCAGTGGTTAAAATTCGAATCGCAAATCGACCCCAAGAAAGTTAGAATACCTGTAGGAGAAAAGCCACAGAACTTAAATCTGAATTACCTTGTTAATGGTTCCGTTATAGCAGAAGATTCACTTAAACTCTACGGTGGATTTATGCGAATGCGTAAGGATTACGCGGATAAATCTATTGTTCAGGCGGAAGGTTATATGAGTTTTAACAATAACAACCGCCGATTTACCGTAGCCCCAACCTATAAACTAGAGAATCCAGACACATCGGGTAACAGCGTAAGTTTGCAAAAGGATTACTGTATGACCTTTGGCGAAGGAACTGTTCAACTTCCCGTTAACCTTGGGCAAATAAAGTTAAAAAACTACGGTAGTTTAATCCATAAAATGGAGGAGAACGACTTAAGCATGGATTTAATAATTCAACTCAACTTCCACTTCAACCAAAAATCGCTTGAGGCAATGGCTACCGAACTAAATGGCGCAATTACTCTGGATAAAGTTGACCTAAGCCGGAAACTTTACAAAAAAGCCCTATACGAATGGATTGACACATCGCAAATTCAAACCGCGTTAAACCAGTTAACCCTTTTTGGCTCATTTAGCCAAATTCCTAAAGGATATGATGCAACAATGATTCTGAACGAAGTGAAAATGAAGTGGGATCCTTTACGCAAATCGTTCCACTCAAAAGGGAAACTTGGCATTGGAACTATTGGAAATATTCAGGTAAACAAGTTTGTAGATGGTTACATTGAAATATTTAAAAAGCGAAGTGGCGACTTAATGACCCTATATATTAATCTTGGCGATGACAGGTATTACGTTTTCACCTATACCAAAAGTGTAATGCAGGTATCGTCTAGCAATCCAGACTTCCTACTACCAATACAAACGCAAAAATCGAGCGAACAAAAAGTAAAAGTTCGCCCTGGCGAGATTGGTTACCGATTCCTAATTGGAACAAAGAAAGATTTGGATGCTGCACGTGAACGCTATAAGCAACTAAAATTTGGAATAAATCCAGATAAACCCAACGAAGATATAACGGACGAAGAACAGGATGAGGACAAAAAGGGTGACAATTAATGCCCTTTCCTCATCTTTTCCCAAACCTCCATATCCCTTATACTCTCACCATCTATCACAAAACGAATTGCTGTTTTAACAGCATGAAACCCACTATTGCCAGCAGCTCCGGGATTAATGTACAGAAAATTGTGTTTCTTATCGAATTTTACTTTCAGGATATGGCTATGCCCACATACAAATATATCGGCGGGTAGAGTTTCAATAAGAGGCTTTGCTTGAATATCGTATCTTCCTGGAATACCACCAATATGTGTCATTAGCACCTTAATATCTTCAATCTTAAAATGCAGAAAATTTGGATAGCTAATTCTTATCCTGTGGTCATCAATATTTCCATGAACAGCACGCAAAGGCTTAAATTTTGATATTCTATCAGCTAACTCCAACGAGCCAATATCGCCTGCATGCCAAATTTCATCGCAATCTGCAAAAAACACATCTAAACCCTCATCCCAAAAACCATGAGTATCAGACAAAACACCTATTTTCTTCATTAAATGCAGACTTTAGAAATTAAACATCACCAAAATTAACCGATATTTTTTCTCTATCCTAAACTTTAAAAATAAAGAAGTATTCAAAAATCTGACGTCTGACATCTGATGTCTGATATCTATTGACTATTTTTGAAATGAAAAAAAACGAACAGATGCACATATTCTACGCTCACGATATTGCAGGCAATACATACACTCTCCCCGAAGAAGAGTCAAAGCATTGTATAAGAGTATTAAGGCTAAATGCTGGTGATGAGATAACATTGATAGATGGAAAAGGGAATCTTTTTACAGCAAGCATTGCTAATCCAAACCCCAAGCGCTGCGAGGTCATTGTAACCGATGTAAAAACTGAATTTGGTAAACGCAATTTTTACCTACATATAGCCATTGCTCCTACTAAGAATATTGAACGTCTAGAATGGTTCCTAGAAAAAGTAACAGAAATTGGTATCGATGAAATTACTCCAATTCTTTGCGACCGCTCAGAGCGTAAGGTTGTAAACAACGATAGGCTTGAAAAGATAATTGTGTCGGCAGTCAAGCAATCAATCAAAGCCTATGTTCCAAAGTTAAACGAGATGATTTCGCTTAAGCAATTCCTAAATCAAAATATTGAAGGGCAGAAATTTATTGCCCATTGCAACAGTTGGGACTTACCTCCTCTAAAGAACAACATACAACTAAGTTCAAAAGTCACAATTCTTATTGGCCCCGAAGGCGATTTTACACTATCCGAAGTTGAGCAATGTTTGAGTAAGGATTATCAGGAAATTAGTCTTGGAACTTCACGCTTAAGAACAGAGACTGCTGGGGTTGTAGCATGTCATACTGTTAATCTTATAAATTAAAAACGAGTAAGAAATCTTACTCGTTTCACTAATGTATTATCAATAATTATTTTGTTTGATTTTTTACCCATTTCCCAATCTCTTCTAAAACTACTGGAGATATTGTTTGCTCAATAGTTCCGTATTCACTCGGCGAGCCAGTTTTGCACTCCTGAAATAAATGGTTAAGGTTTGGGAAACTTTTTACAGTAACATCTTTGTTCTTTGCTTTATCTAATGCTTTTTTTATAGCATTTAAACTAACATCTGCAGGCACCTGTAAATCTTTTTCGCCATTAATAGCCAATACTGGGCAATTCACTTTTTCTAAAACATCCGCCGGGTTATGTCTTAAAAAGTAAAGCATCCAGGGATTTAGTATTTGCTTGAACTGCTTTTCGATAATCTCACTTTCCGAAGTTTTTCCATCGTTCATTTCGGGGTTTTCGCTGATTACCTTTTTAAGATAATCTGTGAGTTCGGCCTTCAATTTATCGGTATCGCTAATTTTCAAGACCCTATCGAAAACCTGCTGGTTAATCAACTTTGTTTTCTGCAAATCGGCCTCGCTTGCTCCCGAAGCTCTACCAATTAATTCTTGTTGCATCAATAGCAACTCTGCTCCATTGATACCTGTTCCGGCCATTAAAACAATAAAACTTACATCTTTAGAGTTTGCTACAACCATTGGTGCTATAATTCCACCCTCACTATGACCAATTAACCCTATTTTCTTTGAGTTGATTTCTTTTCTACTCATTAAAAATTCTACGGCAGCCTCAACGTCAGTGGCAAAATTCGCAGTGGTTGCTTTACTAAAATCACCAGTCGATTTTCCAACCCCTCTATCATCAAATCTAAGAACAGCTATACCATTACGGGTTAAGTAATCGGCAAGAACAAAAAATGGCTTATGCCCAAAAATCTCCTCATTCCTATTCTGTGGTCCACTTCCGGAAATAAGAATAACTGCAGGGAATTTGCCTTCATTTTTCGGAAGTGTAAGTGTACCAGCAAGAGTTATATTTTCTTTTGAGTTGATAAAAGTAACTTCTTCGGAATGGTAAGAAAATGGCTCCTTGGGTTCCTGAGGCCGATTAATCACTATGGCTGTTTTGGATTTTGTAAGATTTAGAGGCAATGCTATTCCAGCCTGTTTAAATGTCCCAATTATTAATTCATCGCCAAAGCACGCTCCTTGATATTCAATTTGCAGTTTAGGCATTTTTATTTCTAGTTTGTTATTATCCAAACTCACTTTTTCAACTGGAATTCCCTTTGCCCCTTGACTGGGACTATCCATGGTGGCTTTATAACCATCGTCGCTCTTTTCAATATTAAATACTATGGGCAATTTGGTCCCTTGTATTTCCAAAGAACCAGACCATTGCCCAACCAAATTTTGACCTAATGCAATTTTCGATATAATCAGAAAAAGTGCAAAAACTATATTTTTCTTCATTTTTAAATTTTTAATCTATCCTACAAAGAAGTCTAAAACATTAAGAGCCTTACTTGCCGGAACTTGATAGAACTCGGTGTATCTGCATTTCATACAGGTAAACGAACTAAATTTCCTATTCTGAATATTGAAAAGTTTTGTAAGAACACTCCCTGAAATATGGGCTTCGCCCATTTCAAAATCCTTACCACCACACTTGGGACAAGGATTTTTTGATTTAACTATTCTCATTTTCTTGATTAATTGAGTTGTTTTTATCGTTGTTTTTTGGAGATTTCCAGCGTCCTGCCTTTTTAAGCGCCTGGTCGATAATCCATTCCAACTGGCCGTTGGTGCTGCGGAACTCGTCCGCAGCCCACTTCTCCAGTGCATCCATCTTATCTGGGTCAATCCTTAGTACAAACGACTTCTTCTTCGACATAACCTACTGATGTAAAGTTCCTGCGTTGATTATTGGACTTGCGGAATCCTCAGAGCAAAGCACAACCATTAGGTTACTAACCATTGCAGCTTTTTTATCCTCATCGAACTCAATAATCTTATCGTCGGCAAGTTTAGTTAAAGCTAGTTTAACCATGCCTACAGCGCCATCCACAATTTTCTCACGAGCAGCAATAATAGCATCAGCCTGCTGACGGCGTAGCATAACTGCTGCAATCTCAGGAGCATATGCTAAATAATTAATTCTAGCCTCAATCACCTCAATTCCTGCAATTGCAAGGCGTTCATTCATTTGTTGCTCTAAAATCTGGTTTATTTCTTCGCCATTCGACCTTAATGTCATTTCGTTTTCAACACTGGCTCCAGAATGGTCGTACGAATACAAACCAGCCACATAGCGCAATGCAGCATCGCACTGAATTTTAACGAAGTTCTGGTAGGCCATCATCTTCTCATTTAACTTTGCAACTGCAGTGGCACCAGCAACATTGGCAGCCATTGAAGCATTATCAACATGGAACGATGCCTTATAGGTGTCGGCCAAACGCCATACCACCACAACGCCAATCATTACAGGGTTACCAGTTTTATCGTTAACTTTAATTGGCTCAGCATCGAGGTTACGAGCACGGAGCGTTAATCTTTTCTTGGCATAAAAGGGATTAACCCAAAAGAAACCGTTATCCTTAATTGTTCCCTCGTACTTTCCAAAGAAAACCATTACACGTGCTTCGTTGGGTTCTATTTGCATAAATCCCGCCCAGAAAATCATATTCAATATAAACGAAAAACCTAAGGATATGCCATAAACTGCAGCCTGAGTTTCTGTTAGATATTGAGACGACACTACACGAACAAAAAAGAAGATTATTCCTAAAAGAAACAGAATATTAAAGAGCAACATAAAAATTCCAGACAATCTAAGTCCACTAAATTTTTCTTCAGTTGTTTTCATAGTTTTAATTTTGAGTGATATTATTTTGATATCACAAATATATCATTTTAAATTTCAAAAAGTCAAGAAAAAACCGGAAAATATTTTCCGGTTTTTAAAAATTTAGCTTTTCCATAATCCGTTTAACGGAATCATCAGGAATTTTAGGCGTTAATCGCTCTAACTCATTCATTAGGGATTTAAGCCGTTGAATTTCTTTGGTTAAAGGAAATGGTAACTGAATTACCTCCTGATTGTTATAGCCGTCCCCATTATTGTATGTTTTCCTGATGTAAAGTAGTTGTGTGTAGATTCTATTCATAGGCATCTTTTTCTTCAATAACGGAAATGGACTTCCAATTATTGTATAAAAAAGTGCAATAATTATAAAGACATTGAACACAGATGACACAAATCAAACAGATTTGCCCAGCCAGACTAACTATAAATTTGTGCAAATCTGTTCTGTCCGTGTAATTTGTGCTCTATTTAAAACCCAAACTCAAGACTTAGATTTTTCTCCTTTACTGTTTTCCGAAGATTTATTAATGCATACCTCATTCGACCCAAGGCTGTATTAATGCTAACGTTAGTTAACTCCGCAATTTCCTTGAAACTTAAATCGCCATAGTAACGGAGCATTATCACCTCTTTCTGGTCATCGGGTAATTTGTCGATAAGCATTCTAACTTCATCCAAAACCCTGTCGAACACCATTGCCTGCTCTACATTCATCTCGGCAAAACGAGGCGAACTGAATAAGTCAACAGGTGAATCTTCGTTGGAAACCTCGCGGTACTGCTTGTTATGACGAAAATGGTCAATCACCAGATTATGCGCTATGCGCATTAACCACGATTGAAACCGGTTGTTCTCCGAGTATCGTCCTTCTTTTAACGAGCGAATA
>CAZTVY010000074.1:0-10252 GCA_964617235.1 uncultured Rikenellaceae bacterium
AGTTGCATCAAACCATTTTACTTTTCCTTTCATGTTAAAAATTAAATAATGGTGAATAAATGTTTTACGGTACAAATATGGTGTTTATTATTGACATAACAACGCTTTTTTCAAAAAAATGTTTAATAATCTTAAAAACAGACTAAAATTGGTGTGTCTAAAAACTTTCGAACATATTGATAGTTTATTTGTTTATCACAAAATTATCTTGTTATTTTGAACCCTAATAAATTAAACACACAATTACATGGTTGTTACAAAGGATAAAGTAGTTTCCATTAGCTACGAATTAAAGGTTAATGGCGAGTTGGTAGATACTGCTGCTGCAGAGAATCCATTGGTTTTTTTATATGGCCACGGTCAGTTATTACAACTTTTTGAAGACAACTTAAATGGATTATCTGTTGGTGATTCCTTTGAGTTTATGGTACCTTCTAAAGAAGGTTACGGTGAAGTTAACGATATGGCTATTGTTGAACTTCCTAAGGAGATTTTTATGGTTGAAGGTGAACTTCAGGAGGATTTATTGGTAATAGGAAATAGACTTCCTATGAGAGATTCTGAAGGCAATGCTCTTGATGGTACTGTTGTTGAAGTAACTGATTCTGCCGTTGTAATGGATTTTAATCACCCACTTGCAGGTCAAGATTTATTCTTCACAGGAAATGTTGTTAATGTTAGAGAAGCGTCTGCTGAAGAGATAATGCACAAACATGTTCATGGACATGGTCACCAGCACCAAGGACACGATCACGAGGAAGGTGGTTGCGGTTGTGGATGTCACTAAAATATTTCATTATAATTTAAGGGGAGGTTTTTATAACCTCTCTTTTTTTATTTCGTATTGTATAGTGTCTTTATCATTTTTTTCTAATTTAGCATATTTTTACTAAACATTTAAACCTTACAATTATGAAATATCTAAAATTAATCAGATATTCTTTTCTTTTTTTACTTTTATTGAGTGCATGTAAGAGCGAAGAGGAGAGTATTGATAATATAATAAGTTCTGAGTTAGGAGAATTTAAACTTTACAAGGGATATCAGTATCAAGATGGAGAAACATTATCTACAGGAAGTACACCTTTCAATGTTTTTTTGTTAGGAGAAGGGGTTCAGTACGATGAGGCTATTAGTGAAATGTCTGGTATAGGTTCAATTATTGAGTTTACTATGTATTCGGGTAATGAGTATGAAATAGAGAATGGTTTTTATACTATTGACATATTCTCATATGACTCAATTGGTTATGCGGGAGACTGCAAAATATATTATAACTATGATTTTGATGCGGATACCGGAAAAATTTTTAATGTTGAAGCAGGCACATTCGATGTGGAAAATCTTGGTAGTGTTATGAAATATGACATTAGTGTTGTGGCAGATACTTTACTTTTTGATGGTATTTTTAGAGGTCCAATACTTTCTCTCGATTAATTAACATTTTTCTTAAGCAATATTTAAACCGGCACTAGCCGGTTTTTTTTTGTTCTCAAATAATCATATATTTTTACATGGATTATAATAGTATAGTTATGCTCAAGAAAACCCCTCTTTACGCTAAGATTCTTATTGGGATGCTCATAGGGATTGTTATTGGTGTTTTATCCGTTATTTTAGGAATTAATAGTTTTGTTACCGATTTCATAAAGCCATTCGGGACTATATTTCTTAATATGCTAAAATTGGTTGCAATGCCGCTAATTTTTGCATCGTTGGTAGCAGGCGTGGCTGGATTATCCGATATAACAAAACTGTCCCGTATAGGACTTAAAACCATATCGCTATATATTCTCACAACGCTTATTGCAGTTGCAATTGGGCTG
This sequence comes from uncultured Rikenellaceae bacterium, assembly GCA_964617235.1. GTDB lineage: Bacteria > Bacteroidota > Bacteroidia > Bacteroidales > Tenuifilaceae > SB25. Next base: position 1,827 of record CAZTVY010000074.1, read on the forward strand.
GTCATTGTTAATGTAGTTAATCCTGGTAAGTTTTTCCCCGATGAGAAAAGGGTTGAGTTTGTATCGAAATATTCCATAGATGTTGCCGCAAAACAGGACGTTGCTCAGAATTTCAAAGAGCAATCGCCTCTACAGTTCTTAGTTGATATTGTCCCAGAAAATGTTGTTCGTGCTGCATCGGATAACACCTTGATGCTTCAGGTTATATTCTTTGCATTGATATTTGGGGTTGCTCTAATCCTGGCAAAACATCCTAAAGTTTCAATTGTAAAGGATTTTGTGGAGGGTCTGAATGAGGTTATCCTTAAAATAGTTGATATCATTATGCTTTTTGCGCCATACGGAGTTTTTGCTCTTATGGCCTCATTGATTGTTGATTTTACGGGGAATGATGTTTCTTCATCGTTACATCTTTTTACAACACTAGGAATGTATGCTATTGCCGTTGTTCTTGGTTTAATCATAATAGTGACGCTTGTTTACCCCACATTCCTCAAAGTATTTGTTGGAATAGGTTTTAAAAAGTTCTATAAGTCGATTTTCCCAGCTCAACTTGTTGCTTTTTCAACTAGTTCCAGTGCTGCAACATTGCCCGTTACAATGGAACAGGTAGAAAAAAAACTAGGTGTTCATAACGATATTTCTAGTTTTGTATTACCTGTTGGTGTGACCATTAATATGGATGGAACTAGTCTATATCAAGCGGTTGCCACAGTTTTCATTGCTCAAGTTTTTGGCATCGATTTAACATTTAGTCAATTACTCATCATACTAATAACTGCAACATTAGCATCTATTGGTTCGGCAGGAGTACCTGGGGCTGGAATGGTTATGCTAATTATAGTATTGAATTCTGTTGGGTTACCAATTGAAGGGCTAGCGCTAATTATGGCAATTGATAGGCCTCTGGATATGTTACGAACCGTTGTGAACGTAACTGGTGATGCTATGATTGCTACGCTTATTGCAAAACAGGAAGGCAAACTCGAAGAGGTAAAATAATTACACTTTGTCCAGTTATTAAATTCCCCTTTACTTTTTGTATCTTTGCACTCCCAAATTTGAGTGTAATGAGTTTAGATGAAGTAAAACGCCGTAGAACATTTGCCATTGTTAGTCACCCCGATGCAGGAAAAACGACTCTTACTGAGAAGTTGCTACTTTTTGGAGGTGCTATTCACGTGGCAGGTGCAGTAAAGAGCAATAAGATAAAAAAGACTGCTACATCCGACTTTATGGAGATTGAGCGCCAACGTGGTATCTCGGTTTCTACATCGGTTATGGAATTTGAGCATAATGGCTATAAGGTTAACATTCTTGATACACCTGGCCACCAGGACTTCGCAGAGGATACATATCGTACTTTAACAGCAGTTGATAGCGTAATTATTGTTATTGACCACGCCAAGGGCGTTGAAACACAGACCCGCAAACTTATGGAGGTTTGTAGGATGAGGAAAACTCCCGTAATTGTATTTGTCAATAAGCTCGACCGACCAGGGAATGACCCGTTTGAGTTACTCGATGAGATTGAAAAAGAACTGAAGATAAAGGTTCGCCCATTGAGTTGGCCAATTAGTCAAGGCCCAACTTTTAAGGGTGTGTATAATTTATTTGAGCAGAAGCTCTTCCTTTTCTCGGGCGACGATAAACAAACCGTTTCCGATGATATCATCGAAATTAAAGATATTCACTCACCTGAACTTGATAAGTATACAAAACCCTATACTCAGAGATTTTTAGAGGAAATTGAACTTGTTAATGAGGTTTATCCTGAGTTTGACATTAATACATACTTGTCGGGCGAGGTTGCTCCTGTATTTTTTGGTAGCGCTTTAAATAACTTTGGTGTGAAGGAGTTGCTCGATTGTTTTGTGCAGATTGCACCATACCCACGGCCAACGGTAACGGATGTTAGAACTATTTCGCCTTTCGAGGATAAAATGACAGGGTTTGTGTTCAAGATTTTCGCCAATATGGACCCAAATCACCGAAATAGAATAGCATTCTTAAAAATATGCTCTGGTAAATTTGAGCGCAATAAGCCTTATTTGCATGTAGGACTCAATAAGACATTCCGTTTTTCCAGTCCAAATGCATTCCTGGCCGATAAAAAGTCGATTGTAGAGTTTGCTTACCCTGGTGATATTGTAGGTTTACCAGATTCTGGTAATTTTAAAATAGGCGATACCCTGACTGAGGGCGAAATCCTTAACTTTAAAGGTATTCCAAGTTTCTCGCCAGAACTTTTTAGGTATGTGGAGAATGCTGACCCGTTGAAATTTAAGCAATTAGCAAAAGGAATAGACCAGTTAACCGATGAGGGCGTTGCGCAGCTTTTCACTCAAAAATCCAATGGTCGTAAAATTATTGGAACAGTAGGAGCCCTTCAGTTCGATGTTATTCAGTACAGGTTGGAGCACGAGTATGGTGCTAAGTGCCGATACGAGAATTTTAGCCTTTACAAGGCATGCTGGATGGAAACCACCAATAAGTCACAGTTGGACGATTTTCGTATCCGCAAGTACAATAACTTGGCACTCGATAAGCAAGGACGCGAGGTTTTCTTAGCCGACTCGCCTTATTCACTACAAATGGCCATAGAGAAATTTCCCGATATTAAGTTCCATTTCACATCGGAATTTTAAATAGATTGATTCCTTCTTACGCTGTTAGGTTTTTAAATCCTGACAGCGTTTTTTTATCATGGTTATCCAAAAAAAAGGATAACCATTTTTGTTTTCAAAATTCCGCAAACGTTTACGGCCTATTTATACGACTTTTCAAGGGTTTCAAGGCAAAAATATTTTATGAAATGTGAATTTTTTTTCCAGTGCTTCGAAAACGATTGAAATGCGACTTGTAGCCTCTAAACTCATTTATTTACAAGGGTTTGGTGATGTGAGTGTATTTTTTTTAACATTTTTTTACCATACTTTTGAAATCTATCAAAAATTCTTCCGATGATAAAGAAACCTAAACTTAGTTTTTGGCAAATTTGGAATCTCAGCTTTGGATTCCTTGGTGTACAGTTTGGATTTGCATTACAAAATGCAAATGCAAGTAGAATTCTTACTAGTCTTGGCGCAGATCCTCATTCTTTATCTTTATTCTGGCTAGTTGCACCTACGATGGGGCTCTTTGTACAGCCTATCATTGGAGCTGCGAGTGACAGAACTTGGACAAGATTTGGAAGAAGAAGTCCATATATTTTACTCGGGGCATTTCTATCTATGTTAGCTATGTGGTTTATGCCTAATGCACCTTTTGTAGTTAAAGCAGGTGGAACAGGGGCTTTAGCGTTTGGTGTGATTATGCTTGCGCTTATGGATGGTTCGTTTAATGTAACATTTCAGCCATTTAGAGCATTGGTTGCTGATATGACTCCTGAAGAACAAAGAAATTTAGGTTATTCAATTCAAAGTTTTTTAATAAATGTTGGAGCCGTTATAGGCTCTGCTCTACCATATATACTTACAGTATTTGGAATTGCAAATGACGCTGAAGCAGGTAAAGTAGCCCCTTCGGTAATTTGGTCTTTTTACCTTGGAGGTTCGATGCTAATGTTGAGTGTTCTTGTTACTGTATTTAGAACAAAGGAATACCCGAAAGAAGAATTTGAAAAGTATAATAATATAACAGAGGAGGATAAAGCTAAAAAAGAAAGCTTTTGGCATTTACTTGTGAATATGCCAAAAACAATGAGGCATTTAGCTGTAATTCAACTATTTTCTTGGTTCTCGCTTTTTTTAATGTGGGTATATTCCACTACTGCTATATCTCAACATTATTTTGGAGTTCCATTAACTTTTAATGCAGAGACTGAAACAGATACTTTAATTAGAAAAGCATTTGATGATGCGGGAAATTGGGTTGGAATTTGTTTCGCGATTTATAGTTTGGTTGCTGCATTATTCTCAATAATAATGCCTTGGATAATTAAAAAGACGAGTAGAAAGTTTGTTTATTCAGGTGCTTTGTTTCTGGGAGGCTTAGGCTTTATTTCTACTTATTTCTTTACTAATCAACACTTGTTGTTGTTATCAATGATTGGAATTGGTTTTGCTTGGGCCGCAATTTTAGCACTACCCTATACAATTTTATCTGGAGTTCTTCCTGCTAAAAGAATGGGTATTTATATGGGACTTTTTAACTTAACTGTTGTTATTCCCCAAATTCTTAGTGGTTTTTTTGGTGGAACAATATTAAAGGTATTCTTCAAAGGGCAGGCTATATATATTCTTATTCTTGCTGGCGTTATGATGATATTAGGCTCAATTGCAGTTATTTTGCTAAAACAAGAAAAAGTACAAGATTAAATAATTATGACTCCTATTAAGGCTTGTATTTTCGATTTGGATGGTGTTGTAGTTGATACTGCAAAGTATCACTACTTGGCGTGGAAACGATTGGCTCACGAATTAGGATTTGAGTTTAAGGAAGTGCATAACGAACGATTAAAGGGTGTTAGCCGCATGCGTTCGCTTGAGATACTTCTTGAGGTAGGTGGTCTTTCATTTCCTGTTGATAGAATGGAGCAGATGGCTACCCAAAAAAATGAGTGGTATTTGGAGTATATCCGTAAAATGACTCCCGATGAGATTCTCCCTGGTGCTAAGGAACTTCTGGAGGAGTTAAGACTACATAATATTAAGGTTGCGCTTGGTTCGGCCAGTAAGAATGCTCCTTTAATTCTTGAGAGGATAGGTTTAGCAAACCATTTTGATGCAATTCTTGATGGCAATAGTGTTTCAGTTGCCAAACCTGCTCCCGATATTTTTCTGGTTGCAGCAAAGGCTTTAGGGGAATTGCCTGAGCACTGTATTGTGTTTGAGGACGCAGAGGCTGGGATTGATGCTGCCATTAGTGCTGGTATGCGATGCGTAGGCATTGGCAGTCCCGACAATTTAGGTAGGGCTAATCTTGTTATTCCAAATCTAAAGCAATTCACATATGATAATTTGAAAGATTGTTTTATTTCATAAATAATTGATATATAATTAATTTAACGATTTGAATTAAGTAATAAGTAAATAATATCTGTATGAACTCATACTTAAAACACGATGAATGGTGCATCATTGAGGAAGGTTTTGTTCCTGAGAACACCCGTGCTTCGGAGAGTATCTTCAGCATTGGTAATGGTGCAATGGGGCAGAGAGCAAACTTTGAGGAGAAGTTTAGCGGCAGTACCCTACAGGGAAGTTACATTGGCGGAGTTTACTATCCCGATAAAACCCGTGTAGGTTGGTGGAAAAATGGTTATCCTGAGTATTTTGCAAAAGTAATAAACTCAACCAATTGGATTGGTATTGATGTCTATATCAACAATGAGGCGCTAGACTTGGCTAAATGTAAGGTGAACGATTTCCGCAGGGTACTCAATATGAAGGAGGGCTACCTTGAGCGTTCGTTTATTTGCGAGTTGCAATCGGGTATAAAAGTTGCGGTTAAATCGTTACGCTTTTTAAGTATGGAGGACAGCGAGATTGGTGCTATTCGCTATAGTGTAAAGGTGCTCAACTCCGATGCTACTGTAGAATTAAGGCCATACCTCGATGCCGATGTGCATAACGAGGATTCTAACTACGGCGAAAAGTTCTGGGATATTATTGATATCAAAGGGAATACTTTAAGTTACATTGTGTGTCGCACTAAGAAACTTGATTTTCACGTAGGGCACGCAATGCGTAATTTTGTTTATGTTAATGGTCAGCAGGCAAACGTAAATCCTCAGGTTAATACCTCAGAGAAGTACGTTGATAACCGTTTCTCTGTCAACCTAAAATCTGGCGATGAGGTTACTCTTTATAAGTTTGCTGCGGTTATTTCAAGTTTGAATCACGAGAAAGGAACTTTCCCTAAGGTTCTTGAGAAATCAATGGATGCAGCAATTGCAAAGGGTTTCGATAGAATGTTTGAGGAGCAGAAAAACGCTTGGGCTGAAATTTGGCTGCATAGCGATATCACCATTGAGGGCGATGTGGCTGCTCAGCAGGGTATTCGTTTCAATATCTTCCAGCTTAGCCAAACCTACACAGGCAAGGATGAGCGTTTGAATATTGGCCCAAAAGGATTTACTGGCGAGAAGTATGGTGGTTCAACCTACTGGGACACGGAGGCATACTGCTTGCCATTCTATATGGTTACACACGGACAAAAAGTTGCCCGTCAGTTACTTTTGTATCGCTATAAGCAACTCGATAAAGCCATAGAGAATGCAGCAAAGCTTGGATTTAAGGATGGAGCAGCATTGTATCCAATGGTAACAATGAATGGCGAGGAGTGCCATAACGAGTGGGAAATCACCTTCGAGGAGATTCACCGTAATGGAGCAATTGCCTTTGCAGTTTACAACTACGTTCGTTATACTGGCGATAAGAGTTATCTTGTAAACTTTGGTCTCGAACTGCTTATTGGTATTGCGCGTTTTTGGGCGCAACGTATCAATTTTTCAGCCGAAAAGGGCAAGTATGTTATGCTTGGTGTAACTGGTCCAAATGAGTACGAGAATAACGTAAATAATAACTGGTACACCAACTTTATTGCTTGCTGGTGTTTGGAGTACGCCGATGAGGCTGCTAAGTACGTTAAATCGCAGGATTCAGCTAAATACGCTGAGTTAGTTGGACGTATCAAGTTCGACGATAGCAAGGAGGTTGCTAAATGGCGCGAGATTCGTGGTAATATGTTCTATCCAGAAGATAAGAAATTAGGCGTTTACCTACAGCAGGAAGGCTATATGGATAAAGAGCAAATTCTTGTGAAGGATTTGGATGTTAAGGAACGTCCATTGAATCAAAAGTGGAGCTGGGACCGCATTCTACGCTCTTGCTTTATCAAGCAGGCCGATGTTTTGCAGGGTATGTACTTCCTTGAGGATAGATTCGATACCGATACCATCAAACGTAACTACGAGTTTTACGAGGCTCGCACTGTTCACGAGTCATCGCTTTCGCCTTGCGTACATAGTGTTCTAGCATCACGCATTGGAAATGGGAGCAAAGCTTATGAACTTTATGTTCGCACAGCCCGTTTAGACCTTGATGATTATAACCACGAGGTTAAGGAAGGTTTGCATATTACAAGTATGGCCGGCACCTGGATTTCAATTGTTGAAGGATTTGGTGGAATGCGTATTCGTGAGGATATGTTGAGTTTCAACCCTTTGATTCCTGCAGAGTGGAAGTCGTACAGTTTTAAAGTTTGGTATCGAGAGAATACCTTGAAAGTAAACGTTTCTCCCAAAGAGGTAACAATCATTAATGAGGCTGGCGATTCAATAATCATTAAGGTTTATGGCAAGGAGCAAAAGGTTTTGCCAAATAGTTCTATTAACATTCCTGTGCAAAAGCAAGTTTTTGCGTAGGTTAAAATTGAAAATGTTACCTTTACGGTGCATTTAACATAATTAACTATGACTACAAAACGATTTCAAGCCGGAATTATAACTGGCAAACAGCTAAGCGACCTATTTGAGTACGCTAAATCTGAAAAATTTGCTCTTCCTGCGGTTAACGTAACAGGAACAAATACAATGAATGCAGTTTTAGAAACTGCAAGGGAGGTTGATTCTCCTGTAATTATTCAGTTTTCAAATAGTGGTGCATCGTTTATTGCTGGTAAAACATTATCCAACGATGGTCAAAAGGCAAGTATTTTAGGTGCAATTAGCGGTGCTAAACACGTTCAAACACTTGCAGAGGCTTACGGTGTTCCTGTTGTGCTCCATACCGACCACGCTGCAAAAAAACTACTACCTTGGATTGATGGCTTGCTCGATGCTGGCGAAAAGCACTTTAATGAGACAGGAAAACCTCTTTTCAGCTCACATATGCTCGATTTATCTGAGGAGCCACTTCACGAAAACATCGAGATTTGTAAGAAATACCTTACCCGTATGGCTAAAATGGGTATGACACTTGAGATAGAGTTAGGCGTAACTGGTGGCGAGGAAGATGGTGTTGATAACACAGGTGTTGATAGTTCTAAGCTATACACTCAACCCGAGGAGGTTGCCTATGCTTATGAGGAGTTAATGAAGATTAGCCCTAATTTCACCATTGCAGCATCGTTTGGTAACGTTCACGGTGTTTATAAGCCCGGTAACGTTGTATTGAACCCAGTTATCCTCAAGAATTCTCAAGAACTTATTCAGAAAAAATTTGGAACCGCAGCTAAACCAGTAAACTTTGTATTCCACGGAGGTAGTGGTTCTGAGAAGGAAAAAATTGAGGAAGCACTAGGTTATGGTGTAATTAAAATGAACCTCGATACCGATTTACAGTGGGCTTACTGGGAAGGAATCAAGAATTACTATGCCGCTAAGAAGGATTACTTACAAGGACAGATTGGTAATCCGGAAGGCGAGGACTCTCCAAATAAAAAGTACTAAATCGGAAGAGCGTCGTGAAGGGAAAGAGTGT
>CAZTVY010000075.1:0-10194 GCA_964617235.1 uncultured Rikenellaceae bacterium
ACTTCATAGTTTTATTTTTGTTGTTAAACATTGCAAAGGTAAAAAATATTAGAAAATAAGCTAACTATACCAAAAGATTTACAAAAACCCTCTTTTAGTTGTTCAACAAAATCTAGCAATGTACCTTTTGAATAAACAAAATATCTCGTATATTCACAAGTTGAAAATTGTATGAACTTGATTTGATGTTCGTATATTTAAAATACTCTGTTTACCAGATAACTTATTTAGTAACTAAACCTTACGCAAGATGAAGCTTAGGATGAAACTCAGGGTAAAAATGCTACTATCCGTTATTTTTGTAGCTGTTGTAGTTTTCTTAGCATCAATAGGATTTCTCACATCGAGGCTTGAAAAAATCACATTACGCAATGCATTCAACTATGTTGATGCAACTGCCCGCGAGTACGCAAACTCCATTCAAAGTAATTTCAACAATGAAATGGGTATGGCTCGCTCCTTAGCACAAGGTTTTTATTTCCACAATGAGTATTCATCTGCCGAATTAAAAGAAAATTCCAGAAGGACACTAAATGGAATAGCACTTAACAACCCAAAATTTCTTTCTGTTTGGATTAGCTGGGAGTTAAATATACTCGATAAAAATTGGGATAAACCTTACGGTAGAGAGCGATATACATTTTACTGGGAAAATGGTCAACTTAAATTTATTACTGACCAAAAGAATTTGACCGGTGATGAGCCTAGCAGCCTTTACTATCAACTTAAAACATCCAAACTTGAAGCAGTTGTAGACCCTTACTGGTTTACCTATACAGGCAGTAATAAAAGAGTGCTAGAAACAAGTATTTGTGTACCTCTTGTTAAAGATAATAAGTTTTTAGGCTTATTCGGCTTCGATATAGAGTTGAGTAGATATCAAGAGTACATTAACAACATTAAACCCTATGCAGGAAGTTCTGCCATGCTTCTTTCGCAAAACGGAACCATAGTTGCACATTCTATTGCAGATAATACCGGAGCAACGATTGATAGCATATATGCCAATGAAAATAAAAATCACAACCTATTAGATAAGTTAAACAAAGGTGAGAAATTTTCAATTTCATATACAAGTATTAACGATGGCAAAAAATACTATGCAACTTTTGTTCCTTTTACTGTAGGTACCTCTGTTAATCCATGGACTTTGGCCATCATTGCTCCAGAGGATGTGATTATTAAAGAGGCTCAGGATGTTGCCAGTAAATCCAGAACGGTTATTTTTATTGGACTAGCAGTTCTAGCAATAGTAATATGGATTATCGCTTACAGCATAACACGCCCACTGGTTAAAACAACAAAGGTTCTGGAAGAACTAGCCAATGGACAAATTGATTTATCGAAAAAGATTTCAATCAACAGCGGCGACGAAATCCAAGATATTGGAACTTCAGTCAATATTCTAATTGACAGCCTTTATAAAACAACCAATTTTGCCAAGGAGATTGGAAAGGGTAATTTGAATGCATCGTTCAGTAAGTTAAGTGAAAATGATGTTTTAGGCGAAGCCCTTCTTGACATGCGAAAAAGTCTTGAATACGCTAAAGAACTAGACGATAAAAGAAAACTAGAAGAGGAAAAGGAACGTTGGGCCAGTGAAGGTGTTGCCCTTTTTGCCGATATTTTAAGGCAAAATACCGATAATATGAATGAGTTTACATATGAGGTAATGCACAACCTTGTTAAGTATGTAAATGCCAATATTGGGGCTTTATTCTTAGTAAATGTTGAGAATAACGAAAAGTATTTTGAACTAGCATCGAGTTTTGCATACGAGAGAAGGAAGTACGAGGAAAAACGCATTAATTATGGTGAGGGTTTAGTTGGACGTTGTGCCAAGGAAGGCGAAACCATATTTATGACAGAACTTCCAAAGGACTACGTTAAAATAGCATCGGGGCTTGGCGAAGAAAATCCTAACTGCCTACTGATTGTTCCGCTTAAATTGAACGATGAGGTTTATGGGGTGATAGAAATGGCATCGTTTGAGCTTCTTGAGGATTATAAAATAAAGTTTGTTGAGAAGATTGGAGAAAGCATAGCTGCTACAATTTCCAATGTTAAGATTAATATTCGTACTGCTAAACTTTTAGAGGAGTCTAGAATAAAATCCGAGGAATTGGCTTCACAGGAGGAGGAAATGAGGCAAAATATGGAGGAACTCCAAGCAACACAAGAGGAGGCTGCACGGAAAACTGCCGAAATGGAAAGTTTAATCAATGCGCTAAACTCCTCTAGCTATGTTATTGAGTACGATTTGAATGGACGAATTATTACTGTTAATCAGGCATACCTTGGGCTAACAGGCCAACCCGAAAGAGATGTTATAGGAACGCACCACTCCGATAATCTGGAATTTACAGAGGAACAAAAGGTTAACTACCAAAAATTCTGGAACGATTTGCGTAATGGAATAATTAAAAAGGAAACCAACAAGGTTGCTATCAACGGAAAAACATACACATTTATTGAGACATACTCCCCAATTCTCAACGAAAGCAAACAAGTAACCAAGATTCTGAAGATTGCACATAACATTACTGATTTTATTGAATCAAAAGGTTCAAAGAAGTCTAAAAAAGAATAGATTCCAAATGTTGATACAAATAGAAAAGGCTGCATATTAATATGCAGCCTTTCTTGTTCGTTTTGTTGTTAATCTATCTGAAGTTTATTCCAACACCAGCATTAAATACTGAATATTTGCCAAGAGCATAATCAAAATGGAATGCAATAACAGAAAGTTTAATTCTTAAACCAATATTTGCATTAAACCCACTATTGGTAAAATCTAAATCTAAAGGATCTTTTATACCCACGCCAACATTTGGAATATCATAAGTTCCTTTAAATGCTACCTCTGTAGTTGATTTATTATAACCAACACCAGCATAAACAGTTAAAACAGGAATAGACTTCGAAATTAAAAGTTTACTTGTGAAGCCTGATGCATTAAAATCCAAGGTTTGATCACCACTTAAATCAAAAGAGGACTTAAACTTAGTATAACCAAGCAAAATTGAAACATCAATAGGAACCAATTTAAATCCGGGGATAAATTCTTTGAATTCATTTTTGATACCAACACCCCATAGACTAAACTTCCCAACACCATTAATATCTACTTTTGGAAAAAAACGTCCCATAACTTCGGTATGGAAGGGTAAGCCTATTCCAAACTGAATTATAGGCGCAGGAACAAATTTAAGATTTGCACCTTGGGGTAAGGTCAATTCATTCCCTCCATTTTCTAAAATGGTACCATCTTTTTTGTCTCCAGTTACAGTTGGGGAATTGGAATCACTTCCGCTTTTAACAGTCCAATACTGAAGATTAAGTTTTGATACATCAAATGTTTTTTCTCCTGAAGGAGGAACAGTTATGGCCGCAGTAAAGGTAATATCAAAACCAAAAAGTTTGTGAGGTTTAGCCGTGTTATACCACCCATTATTTAGACTTGTTCCAAAACTCTTTCCAAATGGCTCAAGGTATGCCTTGGTAAGTAATTTAGCATCATCTAAATTTCCACTAAGCATTTTTACTGCATCTTCCTGAGAATAAGTAACACTAGAAATCAACAAAAAACTTAGAAGAATCATTAAAATGTGTCTAGATCTAATCATAGTTGTATGTTTTAGAGGTTAATTTTTAATTTTCAACTAATATAAAACAAATGTACAAATGTTTTGCTTAATCAATCTCTGAAAATCTTACAAGAAATAAAATTAAAGTGGCTATTTTTGTAAAAAAAATTCAATGAGCAATATCCCATTGGCAGAAAGAATGCGTCCACGCACCATTGACGACTATGTTGGGCAAGCCCATCTTGTTGGCAGTGGAAGCATTCTGAGGGATATGATAAAGCTGGGAAATGTTAGCTCATTTATACTCTGGGGTCCTCCAGGTGTTGGAAAAACTACTCTTGCAAAAATAGTTGCAAATCAACTTAATAGACCTTTTTACACATTAAGCGCAGTTAGCTCTGGCGTCAAGGATGTAAGAGAGGTTATTGATAAAGCAAAATCTCAGAAGTATTTTAACACTCCATCGCCAATTCTTTTTATTGATGAGATTCACCGATTCAGCAAATCACAGCAGGATTCTCTTTTAGGAGCGGTCGAGCAAGGAGTTATTGTGCTTATTGGGGCAACCACTGAGAATCCCTCTTTTGAGGTAATTACTCCACTCCTATCACGCTGTCAAGTGTTTATACTCAAATCGCTTAATGAAAGCGAGTTAAATTCGTTATTGAATAATGCGATCAATCAGGATATTGAACTTAAAAATTTGAAATTCAACGTTACAGAGACCGACGCATTATTTAGATTTTCCGGAGGAGATGCTCGAAAACTATACAACATTATAGAATTGCTTGTTAACGTAAGTAACAATGGCAATCCTATTGAGATTAACAATAAGCGTGTTACAGAGGTTTTACAGGAGAATATTGCCATTTACGATAAGAATGGAGAGCAACACTACGATATAATTTCTGCCTTTATTAAGTCAATCCGCGGTAGCGATCCCAATGCAGCGGTTTACTGGCTTGCCAGGATGATTGAGGGTGGCGAAGATCCAAAATTCATTGCTCGTAGACTTGTGATTCTCGCATCGGAAGACATTGGATTAGCAAACCCGAATGCACTACTTATGGCCACAAGCTGTTTTCAAGCGGTTACTATGATTGGTATGCCGGAGTCGAGAATTATTCTATCCGAGGCAACAATTTATCTTGCTACTAGTCCCAAAAGCAATTCTGCCTACGAGGCTATTGGCAAAGCTCAAGAGTTAGTTAGAGATAAAGGTAATCTCCCTGTACCTTTACATATTAGAAACGCACCAACAAAGTTAATGAAAGATATTGGATATGGCGCTGACTATAAGTATGCACATAGCTATAAAGGAAACTTTGTTTCACAAGAATTCCTTCCCGAAAAAATATCGGGAACTATATTTTTTTCGCCACAGGACAACCCCAAAGAAAAGGAAATAGAACTTAAACTGAAGGCCTTGTGGAAAGGAAAATACAACTACTGACAATTATAAATATAAGAATATGAGCACATTAAAATCAATTAATGGTATAAAACATTTAGACTCTGGCAATTTCTTTTTACTAGCAGGGCCTTGCGTTGTAGAGAACGAGGAAATTACTTTCGGAATCGCAGAAAAAGTAAAGGAAATAACCGACAAGTATAAAATCCCCTATATATTCAAAGCATCGTACAGAAAAGCGAATCGCTCTAAAATGGACTCTTTTTCGGGAATTGGAGATGAGAAAGCCCTAAGCATTCTCTTGGAGGTTAAAAAACGATACGGACTACCAATTGTAACCGACATACATACTGCTGAAGAGGCAGCTATGGCTGCAAAATATGTGGACGTGCTTCAAATTCCAGCGTTTCTGTGCCGTCAAACAGACCTATTGGTTGCTGCAGCAAAAACAGGTAGAGTGGTAAATGTAAAAAAAGGTCAATTTGTATCGCCAGAATCGATGAAGTTTGCTGCGCAAAAAATTGTTGATTCCGGGAACAACAACGTAATGCTTACAGATAGAGGAACTCAGTTTGGTTACCAAGACCTAATTGTTGATTTCAGGGGAATCCCTATAATGCGTGAATTTGGTTTTCCAGTAGTTGTTGATGTTACACACTCATTGCAGCAACCAAACCAAACATCGGGTGTTACAGGTGGAAAGCCTGAAATGATAGAAACAATATCGCGTGCAGCAATTGTATGTGGTGCCGACGGACTATTCATGGAAACACACCCAAATCCTGCTAAGGCACTTTCGGACGGTGCTAATATGCTAGATTTAAAACATTTAGAAAATTTACTTGACCACCTTGTTCAAATTCGTCAAGTCATCAAGAATTTTTAACGTAAACGTTTAGGAGAGTATCAATTTTTTGCTTTAAGAGGTTGGCGTTAATTGGCTTAGAAATATAGTCGTTACAGCCAACCTCAAAACATTTAATGTTATCATGGGGTAATGCATAGGCTGTTTGTGCAATAATGGGTAATGACGGTTTTTGTTTGCGAATTTCAACAGTAGCCTCATACCCATCCATTAATGGCATTTGAATATCCATTAAAACAATATCAATATTTGCGCTATCTAGTGTTTTGGAAACAACCTCTTTCCCATTTTTCGCCCAAAGAATATTCGCTTTAGTATCGGCCAAAATTGTAGATAAATACCTATAATTTACTTCAACATCCTCAGCTATAAGAATATTTTTGCCTGTCCAATTATACTCAACCTCATCGGTGCTAAATAAGAAAGAGCCCGAATCCTGAAAACGCTTTTCTTTATAAGGGATAGTGAAATGGAATGTTGTTCCCTCGCCGATTTTGGACTCAAACCAAATATCTCCACCCAATAAACCAATAATATTCTTACTGATATAAAGCCCAATACCTGTTCCGCCATATTTTCTGGTAGAACCTTCCTGAACCTGACGGAAACGCTCAAAAATAATATCGCGTTTATCCTCGGGAATACCTATTCCGCTATCGCGAACAAAAAACTCAATTTTATTCTCATCGTGGTTATTAATATAACCAAACTCTACACTACCTCTATCCGTAAATTTAAGCGCATTGCCTATTAAATTGACTAAAATCTGACGTAAACGCTGACCATCGGTATATAGGATATTGGACTCATCATCGTTAAGATTAAGTAAGCGAATATTGATATGCTCCTTTTCCTGTTTGAACTTAATCTCGTTGAAGAATGTATAAACATCGAACATTAAATCATCCAGATTACACTCGGAATGGTTAATTGCCAGCTGACCCGCATCAATCTTAGAAATATCAATAATATCATCAATAAGATTTACAAGCATCATTCCATTGTGATACACAATATCAATATACCTATCACGCTTATCTTCAGACTCTTCACCCTTTAAAAGTTGAACAAAACCAAGTATTCCGTTCATAGGAGTCCGAATTTCGTGACTCATATTAGCTAAAAAGTTGGATTTAAGAATATCGGATTCTTCTGCACGCTGCTTCGCTTTTTCCAAAGCATCTTTCAACTTTGAAATCTCAAAATCCTTAACGGCTAATAACCTGTGTAACTCATCATTATCTATTTGGAGCTCTTTGAAATGTAATTTTAGATTAGAATACTCTCCTTTAATTCTTTCAGAATACTGGTTATCAATTCGTTTTTGGTCAGTATAAACAATACGTAATTTCTTCCTTAGAACTAGTGCCCAAGAAAGAACAGATAATAAAACAATTGAAAATACAATAATGAGTGCTATATTCATACTCTAAAAAACTCTCGTACTGATTAGCAATACGTTATATTATTTTTACATTTTTAAAAGTTACAAAAAATACAAAAAAAAATTATTGTTGAACAATTTTACAGCAAAATATTACTTAAACATTCAATTTTAGCTTACGAACATCATTTTTTTGTAGATAAACAAAAAAGTCCTAAAAGGAAAATAACTTTTAGGACTCTCTGATAAAATTAGACCAATTGTCTAGAAGAATATACCAGCGCTAAAAATAAACTGTGGATTTCGTTGGTCGAACTTATAATCCTTTCCCCCAAGAGTGATTCCATTACCCAATTTACTTAAGTTGCCTTCGTAGCGAACGTCAAGGGTAATCTTTTTAAGGATATCCAAACCAACACCAATCTGATAACCAAATGTTGCTTTTCTGAAATTGTTTTCGGTGGCTTCAGTAGAAATTGAAGATAATTTATCCTTCAGCCCATCGCTCTCTGATAGCATAAATGATGCTACAGGTCCAATGCCTAGCCTTGCAGGGCCAAACTTCCAACCAACAATTACTGGAATATCAATCTTGTTGAATTTTTGGGTTTCAGTGTAAATTTGACTTGCAGTAACATCGGCAAGCACAACCTCCCCCTGAGAATGGGTAAATAACAACTCGGGCTGAACGAATAACCCGAGCAACTGTATACGACCATACAATCCAGCATGAAATCCCATTTTTGAATCACCTTGCTTAATTGCATACTCTTTTAGCCCATCGGAAGATTCAATGTTTTTAATATCATCGAACTTAACATTAGTGGAACTTACCCCTGCCTTAAAACCAAAACGTAGGAATTGAGCATTGGCTAAATTAAAAGCCATAACTGCTAATAGAATGATAATCAATTTTTTCATAGTTAAAAGAATTAGGTTGAACGTATAAAATGATTTGCCTAAGTGATTTTTACAAATATCGTGCTAAAACTAAAACAAAGGACTAATTAAGCGCGCCAATGCCTCCTTGTAACTATGCATCAAAGGTCTTTTACTCCAATTTTCCGTAGTAACTATTTGGCATTGAATTAATTTATCCATAAACGACGATTCAAGGTTTTTTGTAATTTGCTCATCGTAAATAATTGCAGCAACTTCAAAGTTATCCTCAAAACTACGGATATCCATATTGGCTGAACCTACAGATGAAAATGCGCTATCAATCATAATTAGCTTTGAGTGGTCAAATCCATTCTGGAATAGGTAAACCTTAATGCCAGCATCGAGCAGTTCCGAAACGAACGATAGAGAGCTCCAGTAAACAACCGTTGAATCGGACTTTCCTGGCAATATAATTCGAACATCTACACCACTAAGAGCAGCAGTTTTGAGAGCTGTCAATATGCTCTCGTTGGGTATAAAGTAAGGTGATGAAATGTAGATGTGATGAGTCGCCCTAGTTATTGCATGGAAAAATACCTGCATAATGCCTGCCCAATCGGAATCGGGACCGCTTGTTACAATCTGCAATGGGTGATAATTAGTAACTTTAACCTCTGGAAAATACTGAGTTCTATTATTCACAATATCACCTGTAACAAAGTACCAATCCAGCAAGAATATTACCTGCAATGAATGTACAGCTTCACCTTCAATTTTTAGTAAAGTATCGTGCCACTGACCAAGTCGACGACTACCCTCAATGTACCTATCGGCAATGTTCATCCCCCCTAGGTAGGCAACCATTCCATCCACAACAACAATTTTACGGTGATTCCGATAGTTAACCTTGCTAGTTAAAAGAGGAAACTTAACCTCCATAAATGGATAAACCTCCACCCCTGCTTCGCGCAACTCTTTGATATACTTTTTGGGTAAACTCCAACTTCCAACATCATCGTAAAGCAAGCGTACCTTAATGCCTTCTTTCGCCTTGGTAATGAGAATATTTTTAATTCTATTACCTATTTTATCATTATTGATGATATAAAACTCTATATGAATGCTATTTGTGGCGGAATAAAGTGAATCGATAATGGAGTCAAATGCTTGTTGTCCATTCTGAAAAATTGATATATAGTTAAATTCGGTGAGCAAAGCTTTGCTATTATTGAGTAGTAAAGTTATAATGCTCAAATGATTAGAAATTTTGGGGTTGAAGTTCTGCTTATTTCTCCGAAAGTTTGCTATTTGCAAATGGCTGAGATACTCTATTTGTTCTAAATCCTGAAAGCCCTTACGGTTAAAAATCTTCTCTTTTCTTCGGTTCTGCCCAAAGAAAATGTAAAAAACCAATCCAATTATGGGTAACAGTATGATAAGTAAAACCCATGTTGATGTTTTTGCGGGATCACGTTTTTCGTGAATAATCATTGCTGCTGTGGAGAAAATAGTAATCAAATAGATTATAAGAATAATCCAAGGAAGATTACTCAGAATTATATCGTGAAAAAAGTTGAGTAATAGCATCGCACAAAATTTTGATTACTAATATAGCGCTTTAAAACATTAGTGAGTACAATCATTTCAAAAAAAGAACTTAATATATATTTTTTTCGATGGGTATATTCAATATCTCTCAAATAATTAAAAACCTATGAGGCAGCAATATATCAAATGCTATGTATTTAGCAATTCAAATTTTTAAGGGAATTTTTAAATTTAATGACTAACATCAGCAAAAAAATTTGCGAGGTTTCAGAATTCTTTCTACTTTTGCACTGCCAAAATAAAAAAAAGGCATTTGGACATAAAGTTGTCCATTTTTTTTGAAGATGATTCAGTAGCTCAGCTGGTAGAGCACATCCCTTTTAAGGATGGGGTCCTGGGTTCGAATCCCAGCTGGATCACTCGAAAAAAAAAATGATGCCATACTGATTCAGTAGCTCAGCTGGTAGAGCACATCCCTTTTAAGGATGGGGTCCTGGGTTCGAATCCCAGCTGGATC
>CAZTVY010000076.1:0-10158 GCA_964617235.1 uncultured Rikenellaceae bacterium
AAACAAATTACAATCCCTTATAGTTATCATGGGATTGTAATTCTTATTTTTTTCCATTAAAACAATAATTCATTCCAATAATTATTCCTGTATTATAAAATTCTGGAACATTTTTGTTGTTGAAAAAAGTTAAATCAGGATGCCAAAATATTCTACAAGATGCTCCAACGTAATTTTTACCAACAGGAATGTTATACATCAAAGCATAATTTATGGAAATACCCCAATATGACGCAAAACCATCGTCAATTTCTTTTAAATTAGAAATAGGATCAGGTATTCTTTTTTGAAAAAGAGAATAAAAACCAGGTCCAATAAGCAAATCAATATTTTTATCAGTTTGTTTTTTCATAAGATTTATCATTAGATTCACACCCATTTTCGCTTGAGATACAATTCCATTGAAATTCTCATTAAATCTAAATTGACTTGATAAATATTTTATATCAAACTCTGCAAACAAAGATCTACTTAATTTTTTAGAATTAAGTTCTTGAAAAGCAATCATATTAAATGCCAAATTTGATCTATAAGTATAGTAATCATCAAAATTATTATTTGAAATCCAAGAGGAACCAAAGCCGAACATTAATCCTGATTTTTTTGTATCATCCTTTTGGCTAAAAGAGTCAAAAGAAATTAAAACGAGAAGAAACAAACAGAATACATTTAAATTTTTCATTCTATTTCAATTTAAAACATATACTTAGTTAGAAATTATTCTTTCATTGAAGCAGATAAAGAAATACCAACACTTAAAGGACATGCAACAGCAGGCCCACCACCAATAAATCCTATAGTAAAAGCCGCTGCATCTGCTCCAAAAGCGACCCACCAACTCCATGGCCTTTTTGAATCTAAAGGCGCATTCTGATACCAATAGGATGCGCTCTCTTTAGCAACAGCAGCAAAACACAATAACGCATCTTTGCTTTCAATGGTTAATTCACTATCATCAACTATATCCCACTCTAACTCAATTATCTTATTCATTTGATAATCAAACTCTAAATTCTTCGATGCTTCAATAGCATAATTGCAAAGTTTAACTTTTATTTCCTCGTTTATTAGTCCTTTACTGTAAAGGTTATTGATAAATGTATTAGGGTCATTATTAAAGCAGTCAACTATTCCATTTATTAATGTATCCTCAATCAAAATATTTTTGGTATTATTTTTAAATAAGCCCTTTTTTTCGATTAAACGAACAGCTTTTTGAGCAACTTCGTACTTATTTAGTTCATTAACAGTAAACTCTTTGCTAATTTCTTTAATCAATTCATTGTGTAATAAACCATACTTTTTAAATGGATTTTTATATTCTTTTCGATTTTCGATTGAGTTAACACTTTCACTGCATGCATTTATAACAAATATTGCAGTGAAAAATAAAGAAATAAACGAAAAGGAATAAACAAAAATTTTCGTTTGATAAAATACTTTTAACTTTTCTCTCATAACACAATAAGTTATATTGATCACCTACTCTTTAATTGGATTTTCGGCATTCTCCATTGTTTTTATTATTTAATACGTTATGATATCAATTTGTTACCCTATTTTTAAAAGTTTATTTTATTATATCATTTATGGACAAAAGAAAAAATAATTATAGACATTACTCCTATTGACAAATTCAATATTACGCTCCTTTGGAGCTCATGTAATAAGATTTTGATTATGCTGCAAATATTCAGCAACGCAACTGTACTCTTTCAGCCGCATAGCGGCTAAATAATGGTAGTATATCATTAAACAGACATTATTTGAGCTACAGAGTAGCGTAATAATTCATGCTTTAACTCATGAATGACTTTCGTATATAGATATCGACCTTAAAAGGATTTAATTCTACATTAAATTCGTAATAGTGCACTTTTTTGCTTTACTACAAGGAATGCTTTTAACGTTTTTTCTATTATCAACATGCAATCAACTCAACTAAAAACGTACCTTTGTGTTGAAAATATAATAGAGAAAAAATTATGAATGAACAAGTATTGGCGTGGATAGGTTATTCGGCATCGGTGATTATTGCACTCTCGATGACGCTTAACTCTATTGTGAAGTTCCGTTGGGTGAATTTAGCTGGAGCGTTAACCTTTTCTATTTATGGATTCCTTATTGGCTCATTGCCTGTAGGATTTCTAAACGGTTTTATTGTTTTGGTTGATGCGTACTATCTCTTTTTGATTTACTCCAAAAAGGATGTTTTTGAGGTACTTTGGGTTCGCCCCGATAATAGATACTTATTGCGCTTCATCGATTTTCATAAAAAGGATATCGATAAGTACTTCCATAGTTTCGACTACAAGCCCGATGGCGATACCGTTAGCTACTTAATTCTACGGAATATGGCTGTAGCAGGCTTGTTCATTGCACGTAAAACAGACGAGAAAACGCTTGAGGTTGAAATTGATTACGTTTTACCCGAATATCGCGACTTTAAAAATGGTAAATTTGTTTACTACTGGCTAAGCAAGCAGTTTGCAGAAAATGGATATACCAAGGTTTTCGCATCGAGCGAGAGCAAGAAATACAATCAATATCTATTAAAGTTAGGTTTTGCAGAGGCTCCTAACGGCAGATATATTAAAATTCTACAATAACACTTCCAAAAACATTCTTCACAATGACTATCCTTATTAAAAATGGTACTGTAGTTACATCAACACAAATAACTAAAGCGGATATTTTAATAAAGGACGGTAAAATTGCGCAGATAAGCCAAGTAATTAACATTGACACCGAAAGAGTTATTGATGCTGAAGGCAAATTTGTAATACCCGGAGGTGTTGACCCTCACGTACATCTTTACCTACCAACACCAGCCGGTTACTCATCGGACGATTTTGAGAGTGGGAGTATTTCCGCATTACACGGTGGTACAACCACACTAATTGACTTTGTTACTCCTGCTAAAGGAGAATCGATATACGATGCGCTGAATAGGAGAATTGACGAGGCCAAGAACAGCCTTATTGATTACTCCTTTCACGTTAGCCCTGTTGATTGGCATGAGAACTCCGAGAAGGAGATAATTCAGTGCATAGAACATGGCTTCCCTTCGTTTAAAATCTATATGGCCTATAAAGAGACCATTGGCCTAAACGATGATGTTATTTACCATGTAATGCGGGTTGCAGGGCAAAATGGAGGGATGGTTACAGCACACTGCGAACTTGGCGACGAGGTTAGTTCGTTTCGCGATTTCTACGTAAACCAAAAACTCACCTCTCCACTATACCATTGCCTCTCTCGTCCTACAAAACTAGAAGCAAATGCGGTGAAAAGGGCTATTGCACTGGCCGACCAATCCAACTGTCCACTCTACATTGTTCACGTTTCGGCAGGAGAATCGCTAAAGCATATACAGCAAGCGCAACGTAGCGGACAACCGCTATATGCTGAAACCTGCCCACATTACCTACTGCTCGACGAATCGAACTACAACGGTGATTTTGAGCAAACCGCAAAGTTCGTAATAAGCCCGCCACTCCGTACACAGGACGATATTGCTGCGCTTTGGGATGGTATCAATAACCAATTGCTCCAAACCATAGGAACCGACCACTGTCCATTCTCCTTTGAGCAAAAATCGGTGGGGAAAGACGATTTCCGTAAAATCCCCAACGGTGCAGGCGGAATAGAGCATCGGCTTGCTTTACTTTACACCTACGGTGTACTTGGGAATAAACTTACAATGAACAGGTTGGTTGATTTATTCGCCACCCAACCTGCCAAAATATTTGGTCTATACCCTCAAAAGGGGGAATTGGCAGAAGGCTCCGATGCCGATATTGTTATTTGGAATCCAAACGCAGAATCAGTAATTTCTGCCAAAACGCACCACTCAAAAGCCGATATGAATATTTTTGAGGGAACCAAAGTAAACGGAATGGCAGAGTTTGTAATATCAAACGGAAATATTGTCATTGAAAATAATAAAATGAACAATAATATTCCACTCGGCAAGTTATTAAGAAGAAAATCACAAAAATCAATAAGCCAATACTATAAGCGTGGCATAAACGATAATCCAACAGCAAACAACTGCGGAAGGGTTTAGTGTTGATAAGATTTTTGAACAATAGGGCATAAAATTTGTAATATTGCAATGTCAAACATAAAAATAGTTATCATGAAGAAAATAGTTGTTTTAGTATCACTAGCGTTATTATCTTTTACAACATTTGCGCAAGCACCTCTATCTAAGGGTGAAAAGCAACTTAATGCAGGTGTTGGATTTTCAAGTTGGGGTGTTCCTCTATATGTAGGAATGGATTTTGGCGTACATCCCGATATTTCTGTTGGTGGAGAGTTTTCTTTCCGCTCTTATAGCGAAAATTTTGGCGGAACTAAATTTAAAAGCACAATTTTTGGTATTTCTGGTAATGGAAACTACCATTTCAACCGTATTTTAGAAATTCCTAGCAATTTTGATTTTTATGCAGGATTAAACTTAGGTTTTTACATTTGGAATACATCCGGAGATTATCCTGGCGAGGGTACTTCTGACCTTAATTTAGGTGCTCAAATTGGTGGCCGTTACTTCTTTAAGGATAACTTTGGTTTAAACCTAGAGTTTGGTGGTGGTAACGCTTTTTCGGGCGGTAAATTCGGTATTACTTACATTTTCTAAGCTTAATATTTAAAGTAAAAAACCTCAGATTTCTCTGAGGTTTTTTTGTTGCCCTAAAGTTATCTAGTGGCTAATTTCTAGATTTTGTTTAGTATAAAACTCTTTTTGAATTTTTACTGTAAATATCCTTCATCAACTTAGCAGGATTCTGGAAACGGTTTGTAAGCATCATTGCAGCAATGATGTATGGTTTATGACCAGCCTCTAGGTAAGTTTTAATGCGGTAACGTTCAAAGGTCTCTGCGCTAACCTCGCCTTGTACACACGATTCACCAGAAATGTCGGCAGGTAAACAGTGCATATAAAGAGCATCGGCGTTCTTGGTTACCTTACGCATTTGCTCGGTGTACTCCCAATCTCTATACTTAGCGTTGTTTGCTAAACAAACCTGCTCAAGATCCTTTAATGCAGCCTTTTCGCCACCCATAAGCAGCTTTGTGCGTTGCTGCATAATATGGTAAGGAGCCCAGCTCTTTGGATAAACAATATCGGCATCCTTCATTGCATCGGCCATTGAGTGGCTAACGTTGAACGATCCTCCACTTTGCTTAGCGTTGTTACGTGCAATATCAACAATCTCAGGAATCAAATCGTATCCCTCTGGGTAAGCAAGCTCCACGTTCATTCCAAAACGGGTCATAAGTGCAATAATACCCTGTGGAACAGAAAGTGGTTTACCGTAACTTGGTGAGTAAGCCCAGCTCATCACAATTTTCTTACCCTTCAACGCTTCAACTGAACCGTACTCGTTGATAAGGTGCGATAAATCGGCCATGGATTGGGTTGGGTGATCCTGGTCGCACTGTAGGTTAACAATACCTGGACGAACAGGGAGAACGCCTTTTTTAAAACCCTCATCCAAAGCAGCGCCCACCTGACGCATATACTTGTTACCCTCGCCAAGGAACATATCGTCGCGGATACCAATGAAATCCGATAGGAACGAAATCATATTGGCAGTTTCGCGAACAGTTTCGCCGTGCGAAATTTGCGATTTCTCCTCGTCCAAATCCTGAACAGCCAAACCTAATAGGTTCGATGCCGATGCAAACGAGAAACGGGTACGGGTTGAGTTATCCCTAAAGTTAGAAATAGCCAATCCAGTATCGAATACACGGGGCGAAATGTTTTGCTGACGCATCTCCTTAAGAATGGCAGCCACCTCTAGCACCATCTTTAAATCTGCATCGCTTTTCTCCCATGTTAACAGGAAGTCCTTACCGTGCAATTTCGAGTCAATTTTCTCTAATGCTTCTATTCTTTTTAACAAGTCCATATTTTTTAGTTTATGAGTTAATTAGGTTATTGGTTAATTAACGCCAATTTAAGTTTTTTTTAACCACAAAGGCAACAAAGGATTTCACAAAGAAACACAAAGTAAAGATTTCATAAAAAACTTTGAGTGCCTTCCCGATTTATCGGGACATATTTTGATTTACTTTGTGCGCCTTTGTGGTTAACTCTTTATTCGCATCAAAAACAAAATCGCTAAATAGTGTAAGCGTAAGCTGCATAAAATGCCGATGCAATTACCAAATCCTCCACGGGTACTTTCTCGTTTGGAGCGTGAGCTAACACCTCGTTGCCGGGGCCAAAGCCTATGGTTGGGATTTTGTATGTACCGCAGGTCATAATACCGTTGGTGGAGAATGTCCACTTGTCAACCTTTGGTTTGCGAGCGTATAAACTTTCGAAAGCCTTAACACCATTAGCAACTACAGGGTGACTCTCCTCCATTTTCCAGGTTGGATAGTACTTTTCCATTCCGTAGGTTAATCCGGTATAAGCAGTTTCGGAGTAGTTCAACACTTCAACCTTTGCGTTCATTCCTTCAATCAGCTTTTCAATCTCCTTTACAGCGCTCTCCTTGGTTTCGCCCCAAGTTAAACGACGATCGAGGTGAATACGTGCATAGTCGGCCACAGCGCAAAGCGATGGGCTACCGCTAATAATTTCAGAAATTGTAACGCTACCTCTGCCCAAAAACTCATCGTAGGCCAAGCGCTCGTTAAGTTTCTCAATTTCAAGGGCAACTCTCGATGCCATGTAAATGGCGTTTTTACCACGCTCTGGAGCAGAACCGTGCGACGATACACCGTTAAAGTGAACGTGCATCTCCATACGTCCGCGGTGACCACGGTAAA
Source organism: uncultured Rikenellaceae bacterium (assembly GCA_964617235.1). Lineage (GTDB taxonomy): Bacteria > Bacteroidota > Bacteroidia > Bacteroidales > Tenuifilaceae > SB25. The sequence continues at coordinate 6,787 of CAZTVY010000076.1, forward strand.
TATTTAGGTTTGTAGGCTCGGTGCTAATCACAAAATCGGGAACAATCTTATCCTCCTCAATAATATACTTCCAGCATAAACCGTCGCAATCCTCCTCCATAACGCTACCAACAACGTAAACGGTTAAATCGCGGTCGAAACCAAGTTCCTTAAGGATTCTACCTGTGGTAACAGCAGCAGCAGGGCCACCCTCTTGGTCAACGGTACCTCTACCAAGCACGAAGCCATCCTTAATATCGCCGCAAAGTGGGTCGAATTCCCAGTTAGCCATATTCCCAAAATCAACGGTATCCATGTGTCCATCAATAGCCAGAATGCGTTTTCCATTACCAATACGGCCAATTACGTTACCAAGACCATCTATACGAACCTCGTCGAAACCAGCCTCTTCCATTTGGCGTTTCAACTCCAGCTGAACTTCCTTCTCCTGTGTACTAACCGATTTGATTTTAACCAGCTTAGATAGGTTATTTGCGGTATAATCGCGGTATTTCTCTGATAACTCTTTAATTTTTGGGTATATGCTTTCCATAATTCTTAAATTTTTGTCAAAATTATTGGTTATTCCGATATTCGCTATTGCAATAGGACACTTTTATATATTTATGCAACAAAAACAGTATTTTAGTATATCTTTTATTATTTATATAGAATATAACTCTATAAATTTGTTTTTATTTAGATGATAAACGGATAATATTGCTGGAAATATCGTTGTTTGTTGTTCGTTATACGTTGTTCGGAAGAAGCCTCGATGGAACTCAGCATAACAACTAACATTAGTCTTTTGTCATCCCGAGTATGCGAGGGATCTATTTTCAAATGAATACAGATGCTTCGACAAGTTCAGCATGACAAGCAACGTTGGACATTGACATCCCCTGCTCTTTTGAGATTATCTAGAATATTGCTGGTTGCGAGATGCTTCGACTGAGCCTGCCTAGCGGCAAGTAAACTCAGCATGACAGGCAACAATCGTCCCTGTCTTTTGGAACTTGCGAGGGATCTATTCCATATTTCTTTTGATTTTGTACATTTGCCTATCAACGCAAACCTAAAACCAATTAAAAATGATCTGGAAGTTTATACAGGAAAAACTTATACAGGGAAATAACGTTATGCTGATGATTGTTTCCGAAACCATTGGCAGCAGTCCCGGAAAAGTTGGATTTAAGATGGCCGTGGCAACCGATGGCTCCATTACCGGCTCCATTGGCGGCGGTGTTATGGAGTACCAAATGGTGGAACTGGCCCGCGAAAAAATTAAGGAGAACATAACTAAACCTTTTCTTAAGCGTCAGGTGCACGCCCACGATGCCACCGAGGACAGATCCGGAATGATATGCTCCGGCGAGCAAACCAACGTATTTATTCCAATTACCAGCAACAACCTTGGTATAATTAACAAAATTGTGGAGTTCCTGAGCCTAGGGAACCGAGGAATAGTTTGCGTTTACGAGGATGGATTCGACTTTAAGGAGGTAAACCCAAGCAAACCGCTACTACCCTACAGCTTTGAGAAGGGAACCGATGCTTGGCGCTACAAGGAGTTGCTGGGCTACAAGGAGACCGTTTATATATTTGGTGCGGGGCATATAAGCGTACCCCTTTCGCAGATATTGAGCCTGCTGGACTTTAGGGTTGAAGTATTTGATAACCGCAGTGAACTCTCCACCTACGATGCCAACACCTACGCGCACCACAAGAGCATTGTGGACTACAAGGATGTGGCAAAACTGGTTGCCGAAGGGCCCAATAGTTACGTGGCAATAATGACCTTCGGCCATAAGTTCGACGAAATTGTGCTCCGCCAGTTCCTGCCAAAGAACCTAAAGTACCTTGGGATGATTGGCAGCAAGAGCAAAATAAAAACCATATTTGAGGGACTAGTACAGGAGGGCTTTACGCAGGAGCAGGTAAACAGGGTATGCTCCCCCATTGGTCTAACCATAGGAGGCCAAACCCCAGCCGAAATTGCGGTAAGCATAGCCGCGCAAATTGTTCAGTACCGCTATAAATATTAGGCAATACAACATTAAAGGGAATTTTTCCAACCAAAGGCCGATATTACACCGGCCTTTTTTACTTTAACCCAACAATATGCGCTATTAACCACCATTTTCCTAACCATTACCAAATTCAACTCTTAAATTAGGTAACAATCTTACAATCAATCTAATTAAGTGATAAAAAATATACTTTTAATACTTATTTAAAAGTATATTTAATAATTTTAAATAGCCAATCCTGATATTAATTAAATTGATTAGGTATAAAAGAGAACTATATGTAAAACTAAAAAACAATAATAGAAAATGTCAGACGATAAAATAACAACAGTAATTAAGTGCCAAAACATTGCCCCAATTGAAAACTTGACAAAAGAAATCAAATCAAGTTCATTAAAAATGGGTGTATTTGCAAATAATGGCAGTGGAAAGACTTTTATAAGCCGACTTTTCAGATTAATGGAAAAACAAGATGTGTTAGCTTTAGACGAAAATGGTAAAAGCCCAACAGACAAACTTCTTACTTTTGGAAAAAACAATGGAACTTTTTCGTTCAAGATTACAGACAAAGACGGCAATGTAAAAGACGATTTCAACATATCAATTACAAAAGGACAAATTCCGACTATTCCGGAAACTAAATATTTGTATCACACATTTAATCAGGATTATGTCGAGCAAAACATTCAAGCTCTGGGCTACGAAAAAGATAGCGATATTGAAGGATTCATTTTGGGTAAAGTCAACATTGACCTAAAAGAAGATGAAGACAAACTTGCTAAAATTGAAAAAGAAGGCAAAGAACTATCGGAACAAGTTGAAAAAGAAATTAACGCTTATGTACAGGAAAATATAAGCAACATACAAAACATTAAAAGACTTAGTGAATATACTTTTCTAAATCCAAAGGAAGTTTTTCAAGGTATAGAGAAAGAATTATTCAAAGTTTCAAAAAGCTTTGACGAACTCTTTGCTGACTATAATAAAATCAAGTCTGTTCCAGAAAATTTATCAGACATCAGTACCGTTGACAGAGTTAATATCGATTTCAAATTACTGAATGAAATCAAAGAAAATCTAAATAAAGAGTTTTCTTTAAGTTCTTTAGCAGAAGATTTCAAACAAAAAATAAAAAACAAGCAGTCATTTGTTGAAACAGGAATGACTTTGCTTTCAGAAACGAAAAACAACACCTGTCCGTTCTGCGAACAAGAACTACGTGAGAATGCGCTTAATTTAATTGATAGTTACACTAAATATATCAATGACACTGAATCAAGAACAATAAAGCAATTCAAAGCAAATTTGGAATTTCTATCAAATCTTATCTCTTCATTAAAAGTTATTGAAAACAATAATGCTA
>CAZTVY010000077.1:0-10136 GCA_964617235.1 uncultured Rikenellaceae bacterium
AGTCCGTCTGCAGACAGATGGGATTGTTTTCGCTTTTGAAAAGGTTGGCGTAATTTCTACCAAAAGTTAATTGGTTTAATTAGAAAGGGAAGAAGAGTATCCATCGGGTACTCTTTTTCTTTTTAACTATATCCACAATAATACAATTGTTAGTTCTGTTAAATCTTCTTAAATTGCATATGAGTAAAGTGTGCTTGTGGTTCATTGATAGCATTTTGTGCGTATTAGTTGTATTGCATAGCATTTATTTAAAAGGCATAGTGGCTGCTTTAATTTTTAACTTTGCCTCTGAACAGTTGTTTTAACCATAAAAGTAAATCAATTTATATGGATAATAATAAAATTGTAGGCTTCTTGCAAAAGATAGAGCTTTTCAGGGGTCTTAACGATAAAGAACTTGGTAGCCTTGCTAAAGGAGTTACTGAACACAAGTTTGATGTTGGTGAAATGCTTTTTCGCGAAAATGGTCCACGCGAAGGTATTATGATTATTTTCGATGGTGAAGTGGAACTGTTCAAAAGTAATCCATTTGGAGTAGAATTGAAGTTAACCTACTTTTCCAGCGGCGATTTTCTTGGTGAGGGTGCATGGGCAAGCAACTCACCTCATTCCACATCGGCTCGTGCGCTTAAGCCTACCGTAGTGTTTAAGGTTGAGAACGATGTTTTAAGTAAGAATGCGGAAATAAGTGTTAAGGTTCTTGCTAATATAACCCGAGTAATTCAGCGTAGAATGCGCCATGCAAATAACCGAATGGTTAATCCTGCATCGCAATATGAATCTGGAAGTACAAGGATTGAGCATGATTTGCTGGGCGAAAGAGACGTTCCGGCTGAGTGTTATTATGGTGTACAAACATTGAGAGCCATAGAGAATTTTAACATCTCTGGTGTCACCCTAAACTTTTTCCCCGATATTATTGATGCTCTGGCAATGGTTAAGCATGCTGCAGCAGAGGCTAATTTTGATTTGGGTTTAATAGATGAGAGAGTAAAAGAGGCCATTGTGCTGGCTTGCTTAGAAATTACTCATGGTAAATTTCACAACCACTTTGTGGTTGATATGATTCAGGGCGGCGCAGGAACATCTACTAATATGAATGCCAATGAGGTTATTGCCAATAGAGCACTCGAAATAATGGGCTATTCTAAAGGAGAGTACAAGTATTGCCACCCCCTAAACCATGTCAACCTTTCACAGTCAACTAACGATGCCTATCCTACTGCGGTAAAAATTGCCATATACAACTCCAACATTAAACTGGTTAAAGTGTTGGAGCTGCTTATAGAGTCATTTAGGCATAAAGCCAAGGAATTTGCCCACGTAATAAAGATGGGTAGAACACAGCTACAGGATGCAGTGCCCATGACATTAGGGCAAGCATTCGAGGCTTATGCTGTTACATTAGGGGAGGAGATAGATAGGTTAAATCAGAATGCAAAGTTATTCCTCGAAATTAACATGGGGGCTACTGCCATTGGAACTGGAATAAACTCTGAACCCGAGTATCCTGAAAAAGTCTTGGAACATTTAAGGCGAATTACAGGAATGGAGTTAGTGTTGGCCGCTAATTTGGTAGAAGCAACTCAGGATACGGGAGCTTTTGTTATGTATTCATCGGCAGTTAAGCGTTTGGCTGTTAAACTTTCTAAGATTAGCAACGATTTACGCTTACTATCCTCTGGGCCAAGAACAGGTTTAAATGAGATAAATCTTCCGCCTATGCAACCTGGCTCGTCAATTATGCCAGGAAAGGTGAATCCTGTTATTCCTGAGGTTGTGAATCAAATTGCGTTTAAGGTAATTGGAAACGATTTAACTGTAACAATTGCTGCAGAAGGAGGACAACTGGAGTTGAATGTTTTTGAACCAGTAATTGTTCAGAGTATTTTTGAGTCCATTGAGATGCTTAAAAATGGCATGAACACGCTTAAGTACCGTTGTGTCGATGGTATTACTGCCAATGAGGAGCATTGCAAAAGTATGGTTTATCAAAGTATTGGGCTTGTAACAGCACTCAATCCCTATATTGGATACGAGGCTTCAACTCAATTGGCCAAAGAGGCATTGGTTTCTAATAGAGGAGTTTATGAGTTGGTTTTGGAGAAAGGGCTACTTACAAAAGAACAGTTAGATATGATACTTGCCCCCGAGAATATGATTAAACCCCGCAAGATGAAACTTTGATTGTTTTGCATTTTGTAACAAATTATTACCTTTGAAGGGCAACTGTAGTCGTTTTTTTTACAGTTGCCTAATTTAAATATTGCAAAATGAGCCAATCTAAGGAGTTTGTAGTAAAGTATTCCGAGTATAAGAGCGAAAAGGAGTTGACCCCTGTAGAAATCAATTTGATTCAGAAAGCCAAGGATGTATTGGTTACAAGTTACTCTCCTTACTCCCATTTTAGAGTTGGTGCTGCAGTTTTGTTGGAAAATGGCGAGATTATTTCTGGAAGTAATCAGGAGAATGGAGCATATCCTTCCGGGCTATGTGCCGAACGAGTTGCATTGTTCTATGCAGGTGCCAAATTCCCTAAGGTTCCAGTGGTTTCGATTGCAATTGTAGCCAGCTATATGGATGAGATAATTCAAGCGCCCATATCTCCTTGCGGTGCTTGCAGGCAGGTAATGATTGAGTATAGGAATATAGGTGCAAAGCCATACTCCGTAATCATGGTAGGGCAGGAGAAGGTTGTTAAAATTGAAGATGTGCGTTTCCTTTTGCCTTTCAGCTTCTCTAACGTTGATGATGCTGCACAAAAGTAGTGGCAATTCTAAGGGATTTTTCTGAGTGGCTGTAAGCCCTTATTTTTCATTAACTCGTTGATAGAACAACTTGTCATCCTCAATTATTTTCCACTTTTTAAGTAGTTTTGTTTTCAGTTCCGATTCTGCAGGTTTTTCAATAGTACCCCACGACATAATAGTGCAAGGGGTAGATAGTTCAACAATATGATTAGGTGAGTTGGCTATTTGCAAAATGGCGCTTCGCTCACATTCATTTTTGCCAAACTCTGGTTTGTCAGAATAAATAAATATAAATAAAACACATCCAATAAGTGCAGTGTAAAGTTTAATGTGCTTGCGCGCAATGCTGTTGAAAATAAAAAGTGTGCTTTTACCGAATAGGAACATTAAACTTAATGTAATTGGAATAATTGTATCATACCTCAAAATATACGGTCTATAGTCCCTGTATCCACCCAAAGGTAGAAGCAAGATGTATATCAACGAAAATATAGCAATCCATTTATAGATTCTCAATATTCTGCTTGACTCTAAATGATTTATCCTTTTAATAATTATTGCATTTATGGTTAAGGCAATAAATAGTACAGGGAATCCAAGTTTTTGCGCGAATGAGTAGTATATTCCCAGTGGTAGTTTGCTGTATAACTCAATTAACGACGTGTTTTGATATGAGTTTATGGAGTTAAATTGACTAAGGTATAACGAGTATAGGGAGAAAATAGAGATGGGCACTAGGTAAAAGTAGTAATCGCCTGGTATGTTAAGAATACCATATTTTATTCGGGCGAAAAAGTTCGGCTTAATGCAAGTTTTTAAATTTTGAATAAAACGGTGTGAAAGTAATAAAAGGCTTATCACCAATGATATTCCAGTGTTTAAAGGCCCGCTCAGGCTCGATATTAGGGCTAGTGGAATCCATAAAAATTTGATAAACTTAAGGGCTGTAGCCTTTTTACCATAAAAATGATTGAGGAACAAAGGGGTAAAATATAAAATAATTAAAATGACTGGAAGAGCATAGAAAAAGGTATAGGTTGTGGCGGGGTCAATTATGCCCATATATCCTCTATATCCATTTGTTTGAAATAATGGTGTTACAAGAAATGCCGCTAAAATGAAGTTAAACTTAAGTGGATTGGAATTTCCCGTAATTGCAATTGCAAGCGATAAGACTAAAATAATCTGAATGACTGTTTTTGATAAAGCACATGCCAAATAAGCACTGTTAATTGGACTAGTAACGTTCTGAAGTAGAATCGGAACTGTGTTAAAGTATTCGTAAAAGAACCAATGAGAAAAGAACCTGTTAGGGTTTGGGTATTCCTGGTGTTCCATTATAGTCTTAACTCCAAGAGGGTTTCCGAGAACGGGCTTAACATCTTCGCCTGGCACAATTCCTCCGGCCATATCTCCGTCAAAAGGTTTGTTGTAGTGTTGTAAAAAGGAGTATCCTGTGTCGGCTAACAAAAATAATAGGAGAATAAAATACGCAATCTTTCTCAGCATCAGCGTTGATGTTGGGTTATAACGAAGAAATTATTTTTCGAAATACTGCGTTAGGAATAAGTCCTTCGGTATCTTCGGAGTATTCTGGTCTTATTCTTTCTACAAAGTACATTTCAATTTCTCCAATATTTTTTGCCGGAATTTTCCCTCTCGATGTGCATATAAAGTAATCTTTTATATATGCGTAGGTTGTTTCTGATATATTAACTCTACCCGATTCTGCGGCTGTTTCCATTCTGCTGGCAATATTAACAGTATCGCCCCATATATCGTAAGCGAACTTATGCTTGCCAATTACCCCAGCAATAACGCTACCACTATGTATTCCAACTCTTAAATTCCAAATAGGCTTATTTTCTTCTTTGGCTAGCTCTGCCATTGCCCTAGCATAACGTTGTATTTCAAGTGCAGCTAAAACAGTATCGAAGGGATGGCTTCGGTTTGTGCGGGGTAATCCACCAACGCACATGTAGCTATCTCCAATGGTTTTGATTTTTTCTATGAATCGTTGCGAAGTTATCTCATCAAAAGCCTCAAAATACCCACTTAGTACGTTTAGAAACTCGTCGATATCCTCGTATGCTACGCTGACTTTTGAGAAGCCGACAAAATCGGTAAACATCACCGACACTTCCTTGAACTTCTTTGGTTTGTAAACTCCCTTCTTTTGTAATGAATAGGCTACTTCCCAGGGTAGAATGTTTTTAAGTAGATTTTCTGATTTTAGTTTCTCCTCCTCAAGGGCTTTTGACTGTTTCTGTATTTCCTCCTGCTGTTTTTCGAGAATTGTATTGGCGTTTTCTAGGTTTTCGGTTATAGTAAGAAGATGCTCATGTTTTTCTTGTAGAGTTCTTTCGATGTTCTTCAGTTCGGTGATATCTGTTTCTATGGCAACTATATGACTGAAATTTTGAAGAGAATCGAATATTGGAGTTAGGGTGGTTTGAATAAATTTTTCCTTACCTTCGGGCGTAGTCCAAGTGCTATCGTAAACAACATATTCTCCTTGTTCCCTACACTTTTTCATGGCATTGTAAGTAACGGGGTTGGTGTCGGTGCTGAAAAGGTTATTCCCATATGCAATGAGAAACTCCTCGAGTGAGCATTCGTAAAGGCGCTTGAAGCCCTCGTTCACCCACGAAATTTTTCCCTGTTCATTTATAACCAAAACAGAACTACCTGCCTTGCTAATAGCCGATGATATGTCGTTTAATTGGTTTGACTGGTTTTTTAGTTTTTGAAGTAGTCTGCCTCTTTGAATACCAACCATAATCCGCTGAATGAGTTCTGAGGCAGATATAGGTTGTCCAATAAAATCGTCAGCCCCAGCATGGAATAACGCTTGTATTTTTTCAGGTTGTAGGAAGTCCGCCAATGCTATAATTGGTAAATCGGAGGTAAGAGGGTCTGCCTTAATAACGGAGAGCATGTCGGCTGTGGCTCCATCAACAAAGTGAACATCAAAAATAAGTATATCAGGATTAAGGTCCGTGATGCTTTTGATGATGTTTTCAGTTTTAGTTAATGAACTTACCAAAAACTCATCTTCGGCTAAACCAAGAACACATTCAATTTCCTGATTTAGTTTTTCTGAACCACAAGCAATTAAAATCCTATAAGCCATTTAAAAATATCGGTTGATATAAGTTTCAGCCCTTTAAGATATATAAATTTTGGAATAAACTATACTCAATAATTATATGTTGCATTACTCCTCAGCAAAATCTTTCATAATTTTCTGAACCTCTTCCTCTGTACTGCGAAGTTTTGCTTTACAAAATTTAAGAAGTTCCGATACTCGTTTTAATTTGTCGGTTAGTTCATCAATATCCAACTCGTTAGATTCAATTTGTGCTACAATATCTTCAATCTCGCTAATTGCTTCGCTGTATTTTAGTGTTTTTTTAGTCATTGCAAGGTATTGTTATGGTGAATGTTGTTCCTAATCCTATGATGCTTTCTACTGAAATATTTCCGTTGTTTCTCTCAACAAACTCTTTGCAGAGTATCAGTCCTAGTCCCGTTCCACTTTCTTGATTAGTGCCTTTGGTGGTAAGTCCATCAACCCTAAATAGTTTTGCTAAATTTTCAGGCTCAATTCCAACCCCTGTGTCGCTAACCTTTATCTCGATATTGCCTGAAATCTTATGGCCCGATACTGATACGCTTCCGCCTGTAGGTGTGAATTTTATGGCGTTGCTAATCAGGTTTCTAATGGCTGTGCTTATAGTATCATAATCGGCGTATATGCTTAAATCATTGCCAAATTTTGTGTTTATGGCAATTTTCTTCTCTTGTGCTGGAATTGAGGCTACGGTAACAATGTTGTCCACAATTTCTTTTAGGGAGAGGGTTTGTGGATTAATTGTTAGTTTGCCTGTTTGGCTTCTGGACCAACTCAAAAGGTTGTCGGTTAATGCCAACACTCCTGTTGCCGATTGGTGTATGTGCTTGCTAAGCTCTGCAATTTCCTCGGAACTTAGTTCGTTTGTTTTTTCGGAAAGTACCTCGGATAGACCCACTAATGCAGTAAATGGGCTTCGGAGGTCGTGTGCGATAATGGAGAACAGCTTGTCTTTTGTTTGGACTGTCTGTTTTAAATGGGTTTCAGATTCAATAAGTTTTTCGTTTATTTGGTTAATTTCATCAATTTTCTCCTCTAAAGCATTGGCATATTTTCGTTTTTGCAAAAAACTGAGCGTTGCTGCACCAAGCAGCGTTACTACAAGGAGTATGACCATGACGAGAAAGTTGCGGAAATTTCGTTGTTTTTCGATGTTTGCTTTGTCTAGCTCTGCTTTTTGTTTCAATGTTTCCACCTCGGCTTCCATAACCTTTATCTCTGTCTTCTTCTGGTCAAGTTCTAGGTCTAGCTGTGCTTCAAGGTTTGCTTCGTTGCGTTTGAGGTTTTCGAGGCTATCCTTAATTTTTGTATGTAGAATATAGTTAGATAATGCTAACTTATGGCTTCCTTTTGCTTTGTAAAGGTCATGTTTGGCTAGGTATCCATAGGACTTTAAGTATGCATTTCCTGTTTGGAATCCCGTTTTAATGGATTGGTTGATGTTTTCCTCTGCTTCCGTGAATTGTTTTTTTATAATCTGAATTTCGCCAATTTTTCTAATACATAGCGCTTTACTTTCGAAATTCGATAAAGATTGATAAACTTCCGCTGCTTTTTTGTAATGTTTTATGGCTATGTCGTAGTTGCCTGCCTGCTTTTCAACGTTTCCCATTTCGTTGAAGATATCGGCTATATCTTTTTGGTCATCAATTCTGCTCGATATTTTTAACGCTTGAGCAAGCATTGCTCTAGCGTTACTAATCTGATTAATCTGCAATTGCACTTGAGCAATGTTTTTAAGAATTTTTGAAGTACCAGCACCATCGCCTCCCTTCTCCTTTAATGTAAGTGCCTCTTTATATATTGTCAGTGCTTTTTTAAAGTTTTTTTGGTCTAAGTATATGTGCCCTAAGTTCTGCAGAATGTAGGATGCGTCGTTTATATTCAACTCGTTTCTATTGACAATTTCGTGTGCCTGCTCAAGATATTTAATGGCACTTTTGAACATTCCAAGCCTTCTGTAGGCAAGTCCAATATTTGTTAACGATTTTGCTACATCCTCGTCCTTACCATATGTTTGTCGGATTTTTAGCGCCATTAAATATCTCCTTAGAGCCTCGGCCACATTTCCTTTGGATAAATTAAGGTTCCCCATTTCCGATAGGGTAGATGCTTCGGACAAGGGGTCTACAAGGCGCTCTTGTAATGAGAGAGCAATGCTAAGGTTGTCTAAGGCTTCTTCGTATAATGCTCTTTGCGATAGGGCTCTCGCAATGTTTTCGTGGCTACTAATCTGAGAGCGAATTAGTCCTAAACTTTGTCGGATGGTTAAACTTTTGTTGTAAAACTTGGTGGCCTCCTCGAATCGGTTAAACCTATAATGTAAACTACCAATGTTGTTAAGCATATCCGCAATTTCTAGGGAATCGCTCAGCATTTCGGCGATTTCAAGACCTCGGGTTAGGTTTGTGATTCCTTTTTCGTACTGACCTAACTCGCGGTAGGCTAATCCAATGTTTTTAAGGAGATGAATCATGCCGATAGAGTCCTTTAGAGACTCCTTTATAAGGACTGATTTGTAGTAGCTCTCTAACGATTCGTTGTAATGCCCTGTTTGCCAGTAGGTGCTTCCAATACTTTGGTGACATTCTGCTAGAAGTTTTTTGTTCGCGCTTCTGTTGGCAATGTCTAATGCTTCATTTAGTATTCTAATTGACTCAATATGTTTATTACGTTGTTTGAAGAATTCTGCTTCTGTAAGTTTTATGTTAATTAGCAATTCGTTATTCTTTGTCCTTGTTGCAAGTTGAGTTGCTTGAGTTAACGAATGCTTGCTTTGGTCGTAGTCCCCGGATTTAAACTGTTTTTTGCCAAGCAGAATCAACAAATCTACCTGTTGTATGACGTTTGGCTGTTTTTTTGCCAATAAGGTTGCTGTGTCAATGTGGTTTTCTGCTTGCACCCATAGTTTGTTGGCAATATAGAACTCTGCAAAGGCAATGTGCGATTTAATAATGTCATCCGTATTTTTACTTTGCTTTGATATTTTTTCAATTTCCAAAACTAATCGCCTCGATTCCTGTGGGTTTTCAATAGCAAGAACTTTAGACTTTTCAATTAAACTGTCCAATGAGTGTGTTTCGGCAGTTTGCCCGAAACCACTAATATTTAAAAGGAGAAAGAGAGGTGTTAGAAACTTAAGCATTTAGCAAAATTAAACGCTCTAAATTACTAAAATTTGTAGGAAGGTAAGTTTATTCGTTCAATTTATGGGTTGAAATTTTCAGGAACTTTCATGGCTAAAGGTTATGACAATGGCAATGTGAAGTAGAATGTACTTCCTTTTCCTTTTTTACTTTCAGCCCAAATTTTCCCATTGTTTTTCTCTACAAATTCTTTGCATAGTAGGAGTCCTAATCCTGTGCCCGATTCATTTGCAGTTCCTTTTGTGGTGAAAGAACTGTCAAGCATGAATATTTTATCAATATCATCGCCCTTAATGCCAATTCCAGAATCACTAACAGAAATCTCAACATACTTGTTGTTTTGTTTAGCGTCAATTTCAATCCAACCGCCATTTGAGGTAAACTTAATGGCATTACTAACTAAATTTCGAACAACTGTGGCTATTGAGTTTTTGTCGGCAAAAACATTCTGGGTTTCATCCACTTTTAGGTTGATGTTTATTTTCTTCTTGTCGGCATTGGGTGATAGGATGTCAACTTCTTGCTTTATAAGTGGGTATAGTTTGAAATTTTCGGAAATATAGGTTATTGCTCCCGTTTGAGTTCTGGTCCATTGTAAAAGGTTATCGAGCAGTTTGTAGAGGTTCTGGGTAGAATCGCTAACCACTCCAATGTATTCCTTGCGTTCCTCTTCCGAAAGGAAATTGTAATTCTTGTCAAGTAAGTCGCTAAATCCCATTAAGGCATTGAATGGATTTTTTAAGTCGTGAGCAATAATGGAGAACAGTTTATCCTTGGTTGCATTTAACTCCCGTAAGTTCTTTTCCGATTCAATTAGCTTGATATTGGCATTCTCAAACTCAATGTTTTTTTGTTCTAATAGTTTGTTCGACCTTCTAATATACCTGAAACTCATTGCTCCTCCAACCAGAATTATTAGGAATAGAATTGATATTATTATAAGTATCCGTTGGAAAAATCTTTGTCGTTCAAACTCTAGCTGTTTAATATCGTTATCTTTTTTAAGAATCTGAATTTCGCGTTCTTTTGCTTCCGTTTCAAAACGCGTTTGCATTTCAATAATATTGCTTGTTTGTTGTTGGGTGTAAAGGGTGTCGTTATAGGCAA
>CAZTVY010000078.1:0-10110 GCA_964617235.1 uncultured Rikenellaceae bacterium
ACGGAACAAGCCCCTCGGCAGCCAATCCGGCCGAGAATGTTACTGCATGCTGCTCGGCAATACCAACATCGAAAGCCTTTTTGGGCATCTTCTCCATTAAGATATTCATGGAGCAACCACTTGCCATAGCAGGAGTAATACCTACAATTTTATCGTTCTTTTCGGCAAGTTCAACCAATGTTTCGCCGAATACATCCTGGTATTTAGGCGGTGTGGGTTTATCGCTTGTAACTACAATTCTTTCGCCAGTTGTTTTATTGAACAGTCCAGGAGCATGGAACATTGTTTGGTTCTCCTCGGCAGGAGAATAACCTTTTCCTTTAACTGTAATGCAGTGTAAAAGTTTTGGGCCAGGAATATCCTTTAAATCATCCAGAACTTTGGCAAGGTAAACCACATCGTGACCATCAACGGGGCCAAAGTAACGGAAACCCATGGACTCGAACATGTTACTCTGCTTAAGCAATGCTGCTTTAACAGCATTTTCCATTTTCTGAATAACGGAACGGGTTTTGGGTGCAAGCTTATCAATTTTGCCAAGTAAATCCCAGACCTCTGTTTTAAGCTTGTTGTATGTTTTTGATGTGGTAATATCGAGCAAGTACTCTTTTAGTGCACCAACACTTGGGTCTATAGAGATATTGTTGTCGTTTAGGATAACCAGTAGGTTCGATTTTATACTACCCCCGTGGTTCAACCCCTCAAAGGCCATACCGCCTGTGAGAGCACCATCGCCAATAACGGCAACAACTTGTCGTGGCTCCATTTTCATTCCTGAGGCAATGGACATACCCAGCGCCGCAGAAATTGATGTGGATGAGTGTCCTACGCCGAATGCATCGTAAGGGCTTTCTTCACGCTTTGGGAAACCGCTTATTCCTTTATACTTACGGTTGGTATGAAAAACATCTTTGCGTCCTGTAAGGATTTTATGGCCATAGGCCTGATGCCCCACATCCCAAATAATTCTATCATACGGAGTATTGAAAACATAGTGAAGAGCAACCGTAAGCTCAACAACACCCAAGCTGGCACCAAAATGACCTGGATTGGTTGAAACAACGTCGATAATGAATTGGCGAAGCTCGGTGCTCAGCAATTCAAGGTCGTCAAGTTTCAACTTCTTTAGGTCCTCTGGCGAGTTAATACCATCAAGTAGTTTGTAATTACCGCTCATACTTCCAGTTTTCACTTCAATTTAGAACAATAAAAATACAAAAATGTTACATGTGCAAAGATATTATACGTTCTAAATATTGAAGGGGTTATTTATAACTATTCGGATTTTGTTAATTATAATTAGCTTTTTGTGAGTTTTTCTGATGTGAATATTTATATATTTGCTCAAAACACACACTTTACCTATGTCAATAAAGCTGAATATCATCAAATCTACAATTTTTGGTTTGTTAGTTTTAACAGCATGCGTTCCCGCAAAAGAATTCCAAGCATTACAAGATAAAAACTTAAAGTGCGAGGAGGAACGCGATAAACTATCTACTGAAAATGAGTCGTTGAGCACTAAAAATGCGGAGCTCGATTCAAAATCGAGGCTTTTGCAAACAAGCAACGAAAGATTAGTCTCCGATAGCGCAAACCGCATTGTTGAGTTCAACAAAATAAAGGAGGAACTGGCCACCCTAAAGGAGCGTTATGCCGATTTGCAGCAACTACAGGAGGGTGTTATGCAGGGTAGCAAGGATGAAACCCGCAAACTGCTAGTTCAGATTCAAAAAACACAGGAAGAACTCCAGGAAAAAGAGGATGCGCTAAAAGAACTAGAGCGTAAATTATACCAGCGTAAACTAGGTTTGGATAAAATGCAGGCCGACCTTGAAAAGATGAGCAAGGATTTAGAGGAAAGAAACGCCCGATTACTTGAACTTGAGAGAATCCTTAACAGCAAGGACTCTATAATGAATGCGCTTCGCAAAAAGGTTGCCGATGCGCTATTTGGATTCGAGGGCAAAGGGCTTACCGTAACAATGCAGAACGGTAAGGTTTACGTTTCGTTGGAGGAGAAATTGATGTTTAAATCGGGCAGGTACGAGATTGATGCAAAAGGTGCTGCCGCTTTAAAGCAACTAATTCCTGTACTTGAGCAGAATAAGGATATCAACATTATGGTTGAGGGACACACCGATGATGTTCCCTATAAAGGCACAGGCGATATGCTCGACAACTGGGATTTGAGCGTAAAGCGTGCCACAACAATAGTTCGGATACTTCTTAATGGTTCAAAAATTGACCCTGTAAGAATTACCGCTGCCGGACGTAGCCAATTCCTTCCAGTTGATAAGGCAAAAACTCCTGAGGCACGACAAAAAAATAGAAGAACGGAGATTATTCTGACACCAAAAATGGACGAGATACTTCAACTTTTGGAAAGCAACTAAACAGAAAAGGCCGATTAAATCGGCCTTTCTCTTTACTCCTTTATTTCTTTATTACTTTTTTAGCAACCTCAACTAAGTTCTCCGATATTTTAGGAAGAAGACTCGACGATTCGGTTAGCTGTTTCTGAGCAAGGTTAATTCCATCGGCAGCTTTTGGCACTTTTTTCATCTCCAAGCCCTTAAAATCGTCCTTTGGCTTTAAAGTCTTAAGTTGCTCCTGCAACTTTTCTATTCTTGCCTTCATTTCAGGAATATCCTTTGTGGCAAAGCCAATATTTGCCTTGGCAAAATCGCCATCTGTCGGTATAGTTCCCTTATTAATACCTTCAATAGTTCCATTCACCTGCATTATTGTTGCATAAACAAGAGCCGACTCTTTAAAAACATTATCGTATTTATCTTTACCTACAACTTTGTATGCAACTGAATTCCCCACAAAGTCTTGCCCATCAACTCCCTGAAAAACGCTAAGCGATGCGCTAATATCTGATAGTTTTATTTGTTTCTGGTCGTCACCAAGTTTGGTAAAACTCATTAAGGTTAACGACACAAGAACTAATAGTGAAATTGTAATTGTTGATTTTTTCATAGCCACACATTTTATTTATCCTACTCGTTTGGCTTTTCGGCAACGCCCCGTTTATTCATATGGTTTCTGGTCTCCACTTTTTCTTAAGTAAAGTTAGGGTAATTAATCGAATATAAAAAGGAAAATTGATTCTTGGCACAGCCTCAAATTCCGGCTCAACAAAACATGTTTCTTAACATATCTCTCAAAAATCACATACAATAAACTTTATATCAGCAAAATAACACAACCTTGGTTTTCTGTCATTTTTTGGCGAATTAAAAAAAAATGATATGAGCTTTGCTCTGATTTTTAAACGTATAAATTTGTGAAAGCTAAAATCAAATTTAACCTAAATACTAACTATTAATCTTTTAAGGAGGTTTTATGAGTGCACGTAATGTAGTAATTATTGGAGCTGCTGGTCGCGATTTCCACAACTTCAACACCTTTTTCCGCGATAAAAAGGAGTACAATGTGGTAGCTTTCACCGCTGCTCAAATTCCCGATATCGACGGTCGTAAATATCCTGCAGAATTAGCAGGCAAACTATACCCAAAGGGTATTCCAATTGTTGCTGAGGAAGATTTAGTAAAACTTATTAAGGAGAAAAACGTTCAGGATTGCGTTTTCTCTTACAGCGATGTTCCTTACAATCGCGTTATGAACCTAAGTTCTATTGTTAACGCTGCTGGCGCTAACTTTATGCTACTTGGCCCTAACGAGACCATGATAAAGAGCAAAAAACCTGTTATTGCAGTTGTTGCTACCCGTACAGGTTGCGGTAAATCTCAAACTTCTCGTAAAGTTGTTGAGTATTTAATGGCTCAAGGCTTAAAGGTAGTTGCAGTTCGCCACCCAATGCCTTACGGCGATTTAGTTGCTCAAAAAGTTCAACGTTTTGCAAAGGTTGACGATTTGAAGAAGCACAAATGTACCGTGGAGGAAATGGAAGAGTACGAACCACACGTAGTACGTGGTAACGTTATTTACGCTGGTGTTGACTACGAGGCTATCCTTCGTGATGCTGAGAAAGACCCAGATGGTTGCGATGTTATCCTTTGGGATGGCGGAAACAACGACTTCGCTTTCTTCAAACCAGACTTAACAATTACAGTTGCCGACCCTCACCGTGCAGGTAACGAGGTTAGCTACTATCCTGGCGAGGTTAATATGCGCTTAGCCGATGTTATCGTTATAAACAAAATGGATTCAGCTTCACCTGAAGGAATTCAGATTGTACGCGAAAACATCCGCAAAACAAATCCAAAAGCTATTGTTGTTGATGGTGCTTCTCCAATTAAAGTTGACAATCCAGAACTTATCAACGGAAAACGTTGCTTAATAGTTGAGGATGGTCCTACCTTAACTCACGGTGAAATGAAGATTGGTGCTGGTACTATTGCTGCTCGCAAATTTGGCGCTACTGAGGAAGTTGAAGTTCGTCCATACTTAGTTGGTAAACTAAAAGAAACTTTCGAGATTTACCCAAACATTGGCCGTATTCTTCCAGCAATGGGTTATGGCGCACAACAGCTAAAAGACCTTGAGGCTACTATCAATAAAACTGAGTGCGACACAGTTATTATTGGTACTCCAATTGACCTTAACCGTATTATCAAGATTAAGAAACCTACAACTCGTGTTCACTACGATTTGGCTGAGATTGGATTACCTGACCTTAAGGGTGTTCTTGAGAAATTTGTTAAAGACCACAAACTTGCAAAAAAAGGTAAGAAGTAATAAAAGAAAAGCGACCCTCGGGTCGCTTTTTTATCTTGGTTTATGATACTAAACTTTCCATTGCGCTATATAATTCTGCAAAAAGTTCGTTTATACGCTTTGTCTTATCGGGCTTAGCTTTAATAAACCTCAACACCGATATTGTTCTACTGAACTTTATAAAATGCCTACGCCAATGGTAAACCACAAAAGCGCCTAATGGTAAAGAAGCAAAATAGGCCAAAGTGAGTAAACCATCCTTCACTATCAGAGCAAATATTAAGGTTTGAACTATGTACATTAAAGGGAATAAAATCAAACCAACAGCATGTCTAACAGAACTATGGAATTGCACATCGGGGAACTTCAAACTCAACTTATACGGAGTAAAAATTTGAATAAAGTTGTTGACGGCACCATACACAAACAAAGGAAATGTTGCTATCAATAAAACGACTTTAATTGGAAGCGCATAAGCTTTTTTCTTTGTCAATGGCGCAGCTTTTTTGCAAATACGATTTTCGTTCAGTAAGGCATTGTACTCATCGGCCTTTGCCATTAAATCGACAAATTCAGTAGCGTTGGTTTCCTTTAAATCATCAAGTTTAATTACTAAATCCTTATCAATCAAGAACTTTTGATTTTGAGTTTTGGGTAACTTCCTATTCTTAATGAATCGTTCGGTAAACAAATCACACAGAGCGATATAAGCATCATAATGCTCCTCATCCTTAATGTGAATCATCTCCTTCTTCATCCCTTGTTCCAACTCCGCAATAAGAGCATTGTAGGCCAACGCCTTATTTTGGTGATATAAATCCAAATACTTGCTCACCTCGAAAGGCTGACCAATTCGAATAAGGAATTTGCTATGGAATCGAACGTAGTTACTATACTCCAACCCAACTGGAACAATATGAATATTTAGGGTCCCGTTTGATGCATCCTCCGCCTGAAAAGCAATACGGGCAATCCCCTTTTTAAGTTGACGCAAACGTTTAAATCCGGCATGATTACCTTCGGGTAAAATAATAAGGCCATTCTTATTGTTGAGAACATCCATTGTTTTCAGGAAAATCTCATCGTTAAGCGATAAGTTCTCATAACCATCGCGGATGCGGTACACTGGCATTATCTTCAAGAATGTAAGAATCTTTATCACCAATGGTTTCTTGAAAATATCGGCTCGTGCAAGGAATACAGGTTGCCAGTTTGGGTAAAGCGATAGCATACCCAATGCATCCATCAGCGCATTCTGATGGTTAGGGGCAAATATCAGCGTGGTGTTTGGAGGAAGTTTTTCTAACCCTACAATCTCTGTTTTGAAATAAAGACGAAAAATAAAATCCTGATAATGGCGTAACAACCAATACTTCCATGACCATTTCTCAATGTTCTCTCTGCTTGTCGGCATATAGTATTATTGTATTTTGATAATTATTTCATGCTTCAACTGGGGGTCTGCGCGACCAAAAATAAGCTAATGACAAACCTGATATGATGTGCCAAATACCCCAAGCCGCAGCAATAAATGCCATTCCACCAAGTCCATCGAATAAATTCGGATTGAAAATTAGCACCAAGCCAAGTCCTGAGTTCTGAATTCCTGTTTCAATAGCTATTGTTCGTCGGTCTCTGCGAGGCAATTTAAATAAAGCTGGAACTGAATAACCCACCAAAAATCCTAAGGCATTGTGGGCAATTACTATCAATGCAATTAAGTGGATATACTTTAAAAAATACTCAAAATTTGAAGCAAATGCTGCAACCACAAAACCTAGGAAGAATATTACAGATAATATTTTAATTGGCTTAAGAATTTTTACAGTAAACTTGGGAAACTGTTTTGCAAACCACATTCCAATAATTATAGGAATACCTAATAGAATAAATACTGTCTTAATCATTTCCCAAGCATCTATTTCAAACGGAATTACTAGGTTTGAGGCTTCGGAATAAAGATTCCCCCAAAAAGCAAAGTTAAATGGGGTTAGCACCACCGCTGAAATTGTTGCAATTGCAGTTAGAGTAACGGAAAGAGCAATATTACCCTTGGCTAAACCGGAAATAAAATTTGAAATATTTCCACCCGGACAAGCAGCTACCAGTATCATTCCCATTGCAACACTAGGGGTTGGTCTAATAATTAGAACCAGAATAAAGGTCACAAGAGGTAGTGCAAAAAATTGTGAAAGAAAGCCAAGAATAACCGATTTCGGGGTAGTTAACACTAACTTAAATTGCTCAAATTTTATTTCAAGCGCAACACCAAACATTATAAAAGCCAAAGTGAGGTTCATAAATAGCAATCCTCCATTGGTGAAATTTAGCCAAACCCAATCGAGCGATTCAAGCGATGATTTTAGATGAACATCAATTTGACGCACCTTTCCTTGAACCAACTCTACCCTATTCCTATCGGAATAATACCAATCCTCACCCTCCATTATGCTATCAGGAGTTCCAGCCCTCTCTAATGCCTCGCTTACAGGCATACCAATCCTTAACGATGCTATTGGAGAACTCTCCTTCTCCACACGCTTTTCCCTTTTTAATCGGATTTTTAGTTTTTTATGCGATTCCGCCAAGCGGATATCCCTAATGGTGCTATCAATCACTATAGCCTCGTTCTTTCCATAGTAGTAACGAACTACTGTCTCCCTGTTGGTAGGCTCTCCAACTTTAGTAACTAATTCAAGTGAATCGGCTCCCAAGGAAACTTGCTTTAACTTCTTAACGTATGTTTCAGCTTTTAGTGGGAGAACAGGTATAATGAGAACGAACAACGTTAGCAATAGCGCTCTTTTGATATGTTTGCTTTTATAAGCCATAGCATGGAGGATTGATATTAATATTTTGCTCAAACTACCTTAAACTACAAAAGTGATGATTTTTTTGAAATTTCAAACGGTTTGACACAATGGTTGATAAGTTATTTTATTTTTATTGCTGTTTATTGCCGAGGTTTGCGCTCGGTTATTAATTTTGTGGGCTGAAGTAAAATATGGCGAAAAAAAAGAGTAATAAAAGTTGGATAGTTCCTACAGCGCTTTTCCTTACTGCTATCAGCGTTTGGTTGTTAGTTCGTTTCTTGTCGTCACCCGACCATAGATATATTATCCGTGGTATCGACGTATCAGCCCATACTGGGAAAATAGATTGGGAAAAAGTAAAAAAACAGAATGTATCCTTTGCCTTTGTTAAAGCCAGCGAGGGAGCAACACTACCCGATAAAACCTTCCAAAAAAACTTTGAAGGGGCTAAAAAAGCGGGAATACCCGTAAGCGCCTACCACTTCTTTAACTTTAACCGCGACGGTGTTCGCCAAGCCGATAATTTCCTCCGAAGGGTAAACCTTAATGATTTCGATTTACCACCGGTAGTCGACGTGGAAGAGTGGGGCAATGTAATCCGTAGACGCAGAAAGGAAATTGTTGCCGATTTAAAGGAGTTCGTTACTATTGTTGAGCGAAAAGCAGGGAAAAAAGTGTTGATTTACACCAATGAGGATACCTATAAGCATTACATAAAAGAGAATTTTCCCGATAACGATATTTGGATTTGTTCATTTGACCACAAACCAGATATTGGCCGACCTTGGACTTTCTGGCAGTACTCACACACAGGTAAACTCCGCGGGGTTCACGGCAAGGTCGATTTCAACGTATTCCACGGAACATCGCTGGAATGGAAACAATACTTGAGTCGTTACTAAAACAAAACTACTTTTTAATGCTGAATAACCAGGGCATAAGACCTGGCTCACTGAACGCATTCTCCCAACTGTTATGGTTGACAAAAGGGTAAAGTGTAAGTTTAGCTTCGCCACCATTTGAAAGAATAGCCTTGTGCATTTGCTTGGAATATTCAACAGAGACCACTTCGTCCATTTCGCCATGAAAAATCCAAAGTTTTACCTTTTTGGCGTATTTCTTTGCCACATCTGGACTACTTCCACCACAAACAGGAAATGCTGCCGCAAAAACCTTTGGCAATCTGTATAGCAACTCGAATGTTCCCATACCTCCCATCGATAGGCCACCAACGTAGATTCTTTTTTTGTCTACATACTTTTCCTTTGATATCGACTTAACAAACTTCACAAGCAACTCCATGGGTGGAGTTGGATTCCCTTCTGGGAAAAACTGAAAGGAGCGAAAACCCTTATCATCCTGATTAATCTTTACGTTTGCCCAGTAACTATTTATGTCACACTGCGGAAAAATTACAATTGCAGGGTACTTATCCCTAACGGAATCACTAGCAAACATCGATGCACCATGAGTTAACTGCTTTAGATTATCGGAACCACGTTCGCCTGCACCGTGCAGGAATACAATTAGCGGATACTTCTGTTTTGGATTGAAATTTTTGGGATACATTATTCTATAAGGCAAAGCCGCATCCTTACTGCTAAACACTTTTCCCTCGAATAGTTTGGTATAGTCCTGCGCCATTGAATAGGTTAATGATGATAGCAATATCAACATGGATAAAAAGTACTTCATGGTTTTAAGTTTTTGTAAATATGCTACAAATTACCATTATCGGCAAACGAGTAGCACTCGTTATCGGTAATAATTAGGTGGTCGAGCAGAGCAATATCGAACAGATTTGCGGCATCCTTCAACTTTTTGGTTATGCTCAAATCCTTATCGCTTGGCTTGGGATTGCCCGAAGGATGATTGTGGGCAATAATTACTGATGAGGCCAATTTCTCAACTGCAGCCTTTACAATTATTCGAACATCCACAACCGTTCCGGCAACACCTCCCTGACTCACCCTTACTTTATCAATCACTTTGTTTGCCTTATTAAGCAATAGCGCCCAGAACTCCTCGTGGGGCAAATCGGCAAGCATTGGCTGGAAAATTTCCACAACATCGTGGCTCGATGTAATCCTTTCGCGGCTCAGCACCTCAACGCCTTTCCTTCGCCTGCCCAACTCTAATGCGGCTAAAACTGTAATGCCCTTGGCCTCGCCAATCCCTTTAATCTTTGTAATTTGATGCAACGTAAACTTCCCAAGTTCATTCAGATTGTTGTGAGCAAGTGTGAGTAGCCGCTGCGAAACTGCAACCGCAGTTTCATCGGAATTTCCAGAACGTAGAAGTATGGCAATGAGCTCAGCATCGCTTAAGCTGCCAATACCTTTCTGTAGCATCTTTTCGCGAGGTCTATCCTCAACTGCCCAATCCTTAATTGTAAGGCGCTTGTATTCCTGTTCCATTTTGATTTTTAATGGGTTAATCTAATTTAAAAAAAATTTATCAATTTTAAAAACCTGTAATTAGCAAATCGGGTTTTACGCATATAGCATTGAGTTTAGTTCTTATGAATCATTGGCGAATTAATTAACTATCCATCAATTCTAATGGAAATTATTGCTACTTTCGCCAGAATTCAAATATTCTTCTATGATTA
>CAZTVY010000079.1:0-9958 GCA_964617235.1 uncultured Rikenellaceae bacterium
AGCCTTCCTTAATTGCACCTAAAACATTTCCAGATAAACTAATCTCTTTATTTGGAGTAGTAATTTCATCAACAATATCTCCGTTTGGCAAAGTAATTTTATACCAACCGTAGACAGTACTTGTGCTAACGGGTCGAGTACTCGAAGTATCAACCAAATATTTGTAATATAGTCCCGTAGTATGCAAGTTATAACTCGATAAATCCATTGATGCTAACAGTTGTTTTTCCGATTGTATTCCCTTACCATTAACGTAAATAACTACCATATCGTATGCTAATGGCGACCAAGCATCAATTGGACCAACAATTTGCCCTTTAAAACCCAAATCGGAAGTGAAAATAATTGTGGAGGTTTGATTTAAACGGGTAAGTAATAATCCTCGTCTCAGACCAGCTATTAAGTCTGTTTCACCTGCAACAACACTCAAAGGTTCAAAACCACGAACCTCTGTATTAAGATTTTCTTCAATTGCAACGGATTCTACGTTGGTTTCAAATACTAAGCCGCTTAATGTGTATCCTACATACCAAAATTTAACCGTATCACCATTATTAACTTCATAGCCATATGAAGGCTCAGTTGCAATATGATAAACGCCATCGGATTTGGTGTATGTCAATTTGTTGGTAGATATAAAACTCTCTATTGTCTTTTCCTCAGCATAACGTTTATCATCTTCAAGGGAGTTATCGCAAGCAGACAAAAAAGAAAGTAGCCCAACAAGAAAGTAACCACAGATAAATCTAGAATCACTCATCATTCCTTAATACCTTTTTTAACCTCAACAATCTCCAACTCAAATACAACCGAAGTAAATGCAGGAATTATCCCACTAGAATTACCTTGCTCTCCAAACGCAAGTTGAGAAGGAACAATTAACATCGATTTTTCGCCTTCACGCATCCTTCCAATAGCCTCCTCCAATCCTGGAATAACCTGCCATTTTTGTCCATAAACAAATTGGAATGGCTCATTCCGCTTTCGAGTTGAATCGAATATTTTTCCATTAAAGAAACGTCCTTCGTAATGAACTGTTATAGTATCGCCAGTTTCTACAATATCTCTGGCAGTTTGAATTTGTGGTACAATGTATAAACCCGATTCTGTTGGCTCAACAGATAGTTTTTGACCATCCATAAATTGCTTAATAATAACCTTCTCATAATCGCCAAAATCGTCAATCCACGACATAAATGCTTCCATCTCATGCTGAAACTCATCGGCAGTTTTTATCTCCAGCATCTTAATATCAACCCTCATAAAATCATCGGGTATAATAAATTTAGGCAACTCGGTTTCCAATGTTTGGGTAAAAAATGGACTAGCATTTATATAAAAGGCACCGCTATCGCCCGATGCTAACATAAGAAAACACTCGTCGATAGAGCCTGCATAGTGAGGCTCGGTTAACTGAAACTGACGAACACCCTGAAAAAACAAAGAATCGGTTTTTGTTCTATAAGCAATATTGATAGTGATATAGTTTGATGGGCTTGCTTTTACAGCACCATCACCTAAACTTATCAACTTGTAATGAATTCCAGTTTCCGATACGGAAAAGCCAGGAAATAACTTCGATTTATTGGAGCAACTGCAAAGCACCAAAAACCAGGCAATAATTATTAAACGTGATGTTAACCTCATTTAATTTTTTGTTTTTGTAGGTGTAAAGTTAACCAAACAATTCAATTTTCAAGGGTTTACCCTTAACAATTCTATATCGTACACAATGATTGCCCTTGCGGGTATTCTATTGGCATCACCAATTAAACCGTGCGCTAAATGGGGTGGCATAATGAATTTGGCCTTTTGCCCCTCTTTCATCAATAAAATCCCTTCCTCTAACCCAGCTTCCACTCCACCTCGACCTACTACGAATGTTCCCAACGAGTCCGTCTTAGATTGGTAGCATAAAGTACCATCGAGCAAAGTAACCTTATAGCTGTACTCAACCAAATAACCACTTTTCACAGGGATTCCATCTGCATCTCCCAAAATAAGGTAGAACAATCCCGTTGGACTTTCAGTAATGCCCTCCAATTTATTTCGTTTAATAAAAGACTCTATTTGCTCCCTATCCTCCTTTATCAAAACCCTATTTACACGCTCCAAGGCCTCCTTGGTTTGTGAATCAAACTTTGTAGCATTACCCTTATTATCCTTAGACTTACAAGCTATTGAAGAAACTATCAAGAAAACTAATACCCACCTTAAAACCTTCATATATCAATCTTAATTATTTTGATGCGTTCAACTTAGATGAATACTCAACCAGCAACTCCTCGAATTTGGCTATGGCCTCACCCATTGATGTAAACGATTTACCACCAGCGGCATTGGTATGACCACCTCCATTATAGTATCTCTTTGAGAACTCATTAACGGGGAATGTGCCTCTAGAGCGTAACGATACTTTTATAAAACCATCGTTCTCCATGAATAGCACCGAAAAAACAACCCCTTTTATTGAAAGTGGATAGTTCACAAAACCCTCGGTATCGCCATTCTGGTGCTTGTATTTTTTCAGTTCGTCCTTTGTTAGCCAAATATAGGCAGCATTATGCTCAGGAAAAACCTTCATTTTTTCGGCTAAACAGTAGCCTAACAACTGCATTCTTTTAGCGGAAAAATTATTGTAAACTAACCCCTGAACCCTTTCAACATTTACACCTTTCTCAACCAATTTACCGGCAATAGCAAAGGTGCGTTCGCGAGAACATGCATAGCTAAACGAACCAGTATCAGTCATCATACCTACATATAAACACTCAGCTGCATCGCTATTTACGCAATCGGCACCAAACATCTCCAATAAAACCTCAAAAACTAACTCTGCAGTGGAACTTACCTCGGTAAATGAGAAAGAATAATCGAACATACTTTCGGGTTCCGGATGATGGTCGATAAGTACTTTAATTGCTTTTGACTCAGCCAAAGGTTTCTCCATTGTTTCGGTACGGCGGAAACCATTAAAATCCAAACAAAAAATGATATCGGCATTCTTTAAAGTTGCCGTAGCAATATCTTTCTGATGCGAGTACTTGGTAACAACATCTACACCTGGTAGCCAGCCCAAAAATTCCGGAAAACCATTTGGAATTACCACAGAAGAACTTATTCCAATTGATTTCAGAGAATGATAAAAACCCAGCACAGAGCCAATGGCATCGCCATCGGGGTTGTGATGCGTGGTTAATACAATATTTTGGGAATTTTTCAGTAATTCCTTTACTTTTTTAAGTGATTGTATATCAAAATTTAAATGCATCAACTCAAATTAAAATTTATAATGATACAAAGATAGCCTTTGCATTGATGTATAAAATTATTTAACTTAGAAAAAATTTGAACTATGAACACACGCTTTACTTTCTGCATGATTAAACCCGATTCCTTTAAAAAGGATTGCGTTAGCGATATTCTACTCGAAATTCTTAAGGCAGGGTTTAAAATTAGGGGTATAAAAATAACCATGCTTACCAAGGGTAAGGCTGAGCAGTTCTACGATATTCATCAGGGAAAAGAATTCTTTGACCGACTTACCACGTTTATAAGTTCAGGTCCAGTAATGGCAATGGTACTGGAACGCGCCAATGCGGTTGAAACTTTGCGCGAGTTAATAGGAAAAACAGACCCTGCACAAGCGACAGAGGGAACAATTCGGAAACTTTACGCCACCAACACAACTCAAAATGCAATTCACGCCTCGGATAGCTACGAGAACGCTGAGCGTGAGTGGAGTTTCTTTTTCTCGAAACGGGAAATCTACTAACGAAGCACAACCTGCTTTACAATACTTGAGCCGTAATAGCCATTTACCTTATCGATAAGTTGCTGTTTGCGCATTTGAAACTCGTAGCGCAAAGCGGCCGATTTAAGCGAAATTGTCAAAATACCGCCCTTGAGTTGGATGCCTGTAGTGAGCGCAGCTATTTGCTTTCCCATAATAGCCTCCCAATCGTTACCAATGGAAGCCTCACTTAGTTTCTCCTCCCATTTCATGGTGGCAATAAAGGCTTTTATTGCATCGCCAAGAGATTTTGTATTATGGTCGCTCATAGAGAAGTGTTTTTAGTTTCAAATAACCAGATTCTAAATTAATGCTTTTCAGACTGTAAAGAAACATCGCCAGCATCAACTTTAAAAAGACAATAGCCAGAATTAATTCGGGTTAAAATCTCATCAATCCTGTTCTTATTGGTATCGGTAATGAATATTTGGCCAAATCCATCGAGAGCCACAAGCCAAACCAATTGTTCTACCCGCTTTATATCGAGTTTATCAAAAATATCGTCGAGCAATAACAAAGGCTTAATCTCTGAAACTTTGGATAGAAAATCGAACTGAGCCAACTTAAGAGCAATAAGGTAAGTTTTCTGTTGTCCCTGCGAGCCCTCGCGCCGAATAGGGTAACCATCGATATTAAGAACAATATCATCGCGATGAATGCCAACCGATGTGTACTGTAGAGCCCTGTCCTTTTCAATATTTGCTTTCAGCAAATCGTGCAAATCGTTACTATTAAGTTGCGAGCGATAACTCAACGAAACAACCTCAGCACCACCCGATACCCTAGAGTAATATTCCTGAAAAATTGGAATTAACTGACCAATAAACTCCTGACGTTTTGCGTGAATTATTTTGCCGTACTGCACAAGCTGCTCATCAATCGCCTCAATTATATCGTAGCTAAAAGCCCCTCCACGGTAATTCTTAAGAAAACTATTACGTTGAGCCAGCGCCCTGTTGTAACGCATTACCTCGTCCAAGTATACTTTGTCGAACTGGGATATTACACTGTTCATATACTTACGGCGCTCCTCGCCCGACTCCTCAATTAAAGCCGAGTCGGCTGGAGAAACCATAACCACTGGCAAAAAGCCTATATGGTCGGCTAAGCGTTCGTAATCCTTGCCATTCCTTCGGAAAACCTTCCCTTCGGATTGCTTAAATCCGCAGTAAATGCTCTCATCAATCTCCTTTCGGCTGTATTTACCCTGAATGACGAAAAAGCTCTCACCGTGATTTACAACCTGATTATCGTTGGGATTAAACGCACTTTTACACATGGATAGGTAATAAATGGCATCGAGCAGGTTTGTTTTACCCTGACCATTATCGCCCACAAAGCAGTTGATTTTTGAATTAAACTCCAACTCCAACTGCTTAAACGATTTAAAATTTATTACCGTTAAACTTCTTAAATGCATATCTACTCAACAAAAAATATCAAACTTTTAGCGCTGAGCAAAGTTAGTTTTTTTGAAGGGAAAGTTTTACAACCTTCCACAAATATCAACTTAGAAATTCTCTATTAGATTGAATCATGAGATTAAACCTCAAGGTAATCAACTCATCAAATTCACAAAATATTTCTAACTTCGG
This sequence comes from uncultured Rikenellaceae bacterium, assembly GCA_964617235.1. Classification (GTDB taxonomy): domain Bacteria; phylum Bacteroidota; class Bacteroidia; order Bacteroidales; family Tenuifilaceae; genus SB25. The sequence continues at coordinate 5,389 of CAZTVY010000079.1, forward strand.
AAAATTAATTGACAAAAAAACCAATACTTACAAAAATGAGAAAATACTTACTACTACTGGTACTTCCAGCTATGGTTGCCTGTGGAACAAAAGGCCCTAAAGAGGCAACTGTTGCAGGGAAATATGTGAATACAGCCGATTCTACAATTTTAGTAATGTCAAAGGGTATTACCGACACATTGTATATTGGCTCAAATGGAGAGTTTATTTTCAAAACAACTATTAGCGAGCCTCAACTTTACAAATTTGTGAACTCACGTATGCAAACCCTTGTTTACATGAACCCTGGCGATAGCAGCTATTTTGAGTTGGATGTTAAAGAACCTATGAATGGCCCCAAATTTATGGGCGACCAACAACTGGTTAACAGCAATCTGTACAAGGGTAATGCTACTGTAAAGGAAATACTTAAGAATTACCAAGAACTATACTCCTTAACTACAGATAAGTTCAACCAAAAACTCGACTCTATTCAAGGAATCTTAAACTCAAATATCGACTCAATTAAGGGTGAAGCCAAGCTAATTGTTGAGATGGAAAAGATGAGGGCAAAATACACAATTATGAGTATTAAGAATAACTACCCCCGTTACTTCGCATACCTTAACGATAAGGAGTTCAATGCCGATAGCGCAGATTTCACATTCCTAAACGAACTTGATGTTAATAACGCAAAACACCTAATGTTTGACGATTATGCTAACCTACTGAATACATACATTGAATTGAAGTTAAGCAAATTGCCAAACTACAAAGAGATTTCAGAAAAACCTGCCACAGAACGTCTACCTATTGTATTTGCCGCTGTTGATAGTTTTATAACTAACCCAACAGTGCGCGATTACGTTAAGATGAACCTTATGGAGGATGATTTGAGTTTTGGTGATTTCTACCTACTTAACGATGTTATTCAAAACTATCTTGCTAAGTGCCAAACCCCAGAGTATGCAAATATTGTAAAAGGCAAATTTGATAGAAAGATGCTTTTAGCGCCTGGTGCAGTAGCTCCAGTTTTCAAGTACACCGATATTAATGGAAAAGAATACTCACTTGAAGATTTCAAGGGCAAACTGGTTTATATTGATTTTTGGGCAACTTGGTGCGGTCCTTGCCGTTACGAATTGCCATTTCTACAAGCCCTAGAGAAAGATTACCATGGTAAAAAAGTTGTTTTTGTTAGCATTTCGCTAGACGATAACAAAACAGCTTGGCAAAAAATGGTTAAAGAGCAAAGCATGAAAGGTGTTCAACTTTATGGCGAGGGTGCTTGGAAATCGTTTGTAGCAACCAACTACCAAATCAGAGGTATTCCAACATTCTTCCTAATTGATGCCAACGGAAATATTCTAAAACCAAACGCACCACGTCCATCATCGGATGAAATTCGTCCATTACTTAACGAGAATTTGGCAAAGTTATAATTGTTATTCCTGATATTATCAGAAGCACGCACCTTTAGGTTGCGTGCTTTTTTTTATTAAGATTGAACTAAGAGGATTAATTTTTGTTTATTTAAATAAGATTTTAATTAAACAAAAATGAATTTTCGTGGTAAAACATTTGAAAGAGTTGATGCCGCTGTCATAAAATGGATGGCAAAGCATGGCCTCTTTTTGTTGAGGATTAGTATTGGAGTTATTTTCCTGTGGTTTGGAGCGCTTAAATACTTTGAAGGAATGAGTCCTGCCGAAGATTTAGCAATAAAAACAATAAGCACACTTTCATTTAACCTTATTCCAACTAAAATAATAATTTATGGACTGGCAACATGGGAGGTTCTTATTGGTATAGGGCTTTTGTTTAATTTGTTTATGCGCGAAACGCTTCTTTTGCTTTACCTGCAGATGTTGGGAACTTTCTCACCTATCTTTTTATTTTCAGGTGAGGTTTTCCATATTTTCCCAATCTCCCTAACACTTGAGGGACAGTATATTGTTAAAAACATTGTAATAATAAGTGCAGGAATAGTGCTCGGTTCTACAGTTAGAGGTGGTAGAATAATAACATAAATACGGCTTATTTGACAAACCATTTTTAATCAAACCAAACTAACATGGGATTTTACCAACTACAAAAAAAGCAGATTATTCCATCAAGTATTGATATTGTATGGGACTTTATTTCAACTCCTCAGAATTTAAAGTTGATAACTCCTCCAGGGATGGGGTTCGATATTAAATCGGAAAATTTACCCAATAAAATTTATGCAGGAATGATAATAGAGTACAGCGTGAGGCCGCTTTTGGGAATCCCCACTACTTGGGTTACCGAAATATCCCAACTTGTTGACCGGAAATATTTTATTGATGAGCAACATGTAGGTCCCTATAAATTCTGGCACCATCAGCATTTAATTGAACCGCATTCGAATGGTGTTTTAATGACCGATATTGTCTCCTATAAACCTCCCTTGGGTTTTATTGGGAGTCTTGCCAATGGCATAGTAATCAGCAGAAAACTAGAAGATATTTTTGAATACCGCAGGGTCGCTTTGGAAAAACTTTTTGGGAAGGTCGATGTTTAGTATTAAAATGATTATTGAGGCTAATTATGGTAATACTCTTCGATGGTGTTTGTAACCTATGCAATGTATTTGTAAAATTTATAATTAAGCGTGATAAAAAGAAGCGTTTTGGATTTGCTGCGTTACAATCAGACTATGCAAAGACCATCGAAAAGAAGTATGGATTAAACCTTACAGACTTAAATACTGTAATTCTAATTAAAGATAGCAAGGTTTACACAAAATCATCCGCAGTTTTGCATATTGCACGAGGACTAGGCCTTCCTTATTCTTTGGCCATTTGCTTTTTTATTATTCCAGCATTTATTCGTAATTATGTCTATGGTTTTGTGGCCAAAAACCGTTACCGCTGGTTTGTTAAGTTAGATACTTGCATATTACCTTCGGGAGATTTAAAAGGGAGATTTATAGAATAGACAATACTATTCAAGTACTACATTAAACTCTGAATCCAACGCTAAAACAGAATCAACAATTTCGCCATTAACGCTAAAGCCCTTTATTTTCGAAGATTTTCCTTTTTGTAGAAGTACCTGAATTTGTTTATCGGTAAGGGTTTTACCGTACTGTTCAAACATCACCTTAAAGGTGCATCCTCCTTTGTACTCGCTACATCCAAATGCTGTCTTGCCCTTGAGTATTGTTCCTTTTTTACACTTGGGACAAACAATTACTACAGGTTCATCGTCTTTGGGCTTACTCTTTTTGGGTGATGATTTCTTTGATTCTGCAGATTTTGATTTACTTTCCTTTTCATCTTTCTCTGCCTCAACTTCAATCTGCACAATATCAATCTTTCTGCTATTTTCCCGCTTAACCTCAATCACCAGTTGACTCACCATCTCTTTCATTTCATCCAAAAAGGCTTTGGGGTCATACTCGCCTTTCTCAATCAGACGTAACTTTTTCTCCCACAACCCAGTCAATTCTGCCGATTTTAGCAATTCGTTCTGAATTGTATGGATTAGCTGAATTCCTGTTTGAGTTGGAACAAGGTTTTTCTTTTCGCGGGTAACGAATTTTCGTTTGAAAAGAGTCTCAATAATATTTGCACGGGTCGATGGACGACCAATACCATTCTCCTTCATCAACTCGCGTAGTTCATCATCCTCAACCTGTTTCCCTGCAGTCTCCATTGCTCTAAGCAATGTTGCCTCGGTATGCATTTTTGGTGGTTGGGTTTGTTTCTCCAGCAAGTCTGGAGTGTGTTCTCCTCTTTCGCCCTTCTCAAAATGTGGCATAATTTGTTCCTCGTCGCTTTCCGACTCGGATTCGCTTTCTTTCTTTGGATAAAGTACCCGCCAGCCATCCTCCAGGATTACTTTTCCGGTGGCCTTAAATTCGTACGAAGCCACATCGCCAATTACAGTGGTGTTTGATACCACACAATCGGGATAGAATGCAGCAATAAAGCGGCGTGCAATGATATCGTAAACCCGTTTCTCCTCCAGAGCCAACCCCGATGGCTTAACGCCAGTTGGTATAATAGCATGGTGGTCGGTGATTTTTGCATCGTCGAAAACCTTTTTGCTTTTCTTGATTGGTTTACCCAGTAACGGAGCGGTAAAATTTGCGTATGGCTCCATATTCTTAAGTATTCCCTCAATTTTTGGGTACATATCGTTGGGTAAAAAGGTGGTATCTACGCGAGGATAGGTAACCATCTTTTTCTCGTAAAGGCTTTGGATGTATTTCAACGTATCATCAGCAGTAAAGGCAAATTTCTTATTGCAGTCAACCTGTAGAGCCGTTAAATCGAATAGTTTTGGTGGTGCTTCATTGCCTTTTTTCTGCTCAAAGGAAACAATCTCGAAAAGGTTTGTTTTTATCTCCTCAATTACCTTGGCTGCTTCTTCAACAGAATTAAAACGACCAATTGTAGAGTTGAAAATTACACCACGATAGTTTGTTTTAATCTCCCAGAATGGCTTTGGTACAAAATTCTGAATCTCCTCAAATCTTCGGACAATTAAAGCCAATGTTGGAGTTTGAACTCGGCCTATCGATAAAACACCTTTTCCGTTGGCATACTTTAAGGTATACAGT
>CAZTVY010000080.1:0-9920 GCA_964617235.1 uncultured Rikenellaceae bacterium
CCAAAAAAACGCCTATTTCAAGAGGGTTTTTGTTGATGCAGAATATTACCTTCTTTATGAGGAATACCGCGATGCACTTCCGCTTTATCAGGAAATTTATAAAGCCTTCCCTTCTAATCATAATCTTGCATATCGAATTGGGCTTTGCTACTTGAACATCCCAAATGAGAAAAATAAATCGCTGGGGTATTTCGAAAAAGCCTTAGAAAACATTACGAACAATTACCAAGAAGGATATTTTACTGAAACAAAAGCGCCCCGAGAGGCTTTTCTTTATTACGGCAGAGCATTAAGACTAGGTGGCGATTATGAAAAATCTCTACAAGCATTCAACTCTTACAAAGGAATGCTTAGAGCCGATGAGATGAATGAACTCCGCACTGTTGAAAAGGAGATTGAGTCGGTAGGCTTTGCACAGCAAATGCTTGCAAATCCGAAGAATCACATAATCCAAGCTATTGGAAGAAATGTTAAAACCCGATTCCCCGAAAAGAATCCACTAACCGATAGTACTGGCAATATCCTTATCTACACTTCTGTTCAGCGTTTTTACAATGCAATTCTAATAAGCCAAAAGGATACAGGCTTTTGGGGCAATCCACTCAACATTAACTCTCAGCTATACGCCGACGGAGTAATCCACACCGTAGGCCTATCGTCTAACGGCTCAATACTTATTCTGTCTCGTAACGATAACGACGCATCAAACCTGTACTATAGTACATTCGATAAATCCAAGAATAAATGGAATCCCATAACCAAATTTCCGAAAGAAATTAACTCTAAAAGTTGGGAAAACTTTGGTTCGTTGTCCGCGAAAGGTGACACTCTGTATTTTAGTAGTAACCGTGAGGGCGGATTTGGAGGTTTCGATATCTATATGTCTACAAAAACTGCCTTAGGCGAATGGACAAATCCTGTCAATCTTGGGAAAAACATAAATACTCCTTTCGACGAAGTTGCACCTTTTGTTACCGAAAATAGCAGTAAACTATTTTTCAGTTCAAAAGGACATAAAACAATGGGAGGTTTTGACCTCCAGTATTCAAACAAAGAAGGTTCTTCATGGAGTGAACCTATCAACCTAGGTTATCCTCTTAACACACCCGACGACGACACCTTTTTATTCCCAATTGGGAACGGAAATCAAGGGTATTTATCCAAATCGACAACTGAAGGCGATGACGATATATTTTACGTAAAAATTGATTTCTCCGAAAATAAGCAGCAATAAGTTTCCTTATGAATTTAATAAAATACTCCTTTGTTATTATAATTTGTTTGGTAGCCATGAATTTGAATGCCCAAACAAAATTGGAGTTGGAGGAAACCTACAAAGATGCAAACTCATACTTCTACTTTGAAGATTACGAAGAGGCCTTGGCATTATTTCTCCAAGTATACCGTCATCAACCCGACAATGCCAACTTAAACTACAAAATAGGATTCTGCTACTTAAATATTCCTGGAAGTAAAGAAAAATCAATACAATATTTAAAAAAAGCAACACAAAATACCACCAAGAACTACCGTGAAGAGTCAATCCTGGAAACAAAAGCTCCTGTAGATGCAATATTTTACCTTGGCAATGCATACTTTGTTAATAATCAAATTGAAAATGCACTGACTCAATACAAAAGGTTCTCAGAACTAACAAATGGTAAAGGGCAATGGAATTTCGATTACCTGACTCATCAAATAAATGCAGCAAAAAACTCTACTGTATTACAAAGAAACCCTGTAAACTTTCTCCAAGTAAACCTTGGCGAAAATATTAACGATAGATTTTCGAATTTCAACGCAGTGCTATCGGGCGATGGCAAAACAATGGCTTTTACCACTAAGCGCCGATTCTATCAAGCAGTATTTATTTCAAATCTAACAATCAATGGAGATTGGAGTACTCCTAAGAATATCACCCTTGATCTACAAGTTGATGGAAATTGCTCCACACTTTCACTATCATCCGATGGAACTGAACTTTACCTGTTTAAGGATGACAACCACGACGGCAATATTTATGTTTCCCGCCTAAAGAACGGTAAGTGGAGCCCTATGGTCAAACTCAACAAAAACATTAATTCTGAATCATACGAAACTCATGCCTGCATTAGTTCCGATGGTAAGTATCTGTACTTTGCAAGCAATAGAAAAGGTGGTTATGGCGACCTTGACATTTATGTTAGCGAAAGAAATTCGGGTGATGATTGGGGAATTCCAAGGAACCTTGGCCAAACAATAAATACGAGTTTGAATGAAAACACTCCATTCCTATCGAGCGATGGAACAATGCTTTATTTTAGCTCTGAAGGCCATAATAATATTGGTGGATACGATATTTTCATTTCACAACTCAACTCAAAAGATGAATGGACTACTCCTATAAACCTGGGTTATCCAATAAATACAACTGACGATAATGTATTTTACTTTCCAATTGGCAATGGCTCACAAGGATTAGTATCGATATTCGACAACGAAGGTTTTGGAGAACAAGATATCTGCCAACTAGAACTGTTCATTCCTAAGTTTATGAAGAATGTTGTCTCTTCGACCTCATTCGCAGAACGAACAACCGATAATAATTACAAGCGCATTGTTGTTGACACAATAAATTCCAGTGGGGTTGCATTGATGGATATAAGTTACTCTGATATTCCTCTTAAAATTGACCCCCAAAAACGGTATAAACTTTTCTTTGAAGGCAGAAATTTCGACATAAAGGAAAAGCCCAAATTTGCTGAAAAAAATCTTGTTAAAGCGGAACAAGTCAAAAAAACTGAACTTCCAACATCGTTAATTAGTCAACAAAAAATTGATGACACATTAATGAATGAACCTATTCAGGAACGAATAAATTTACTAAAACAGTTTAGCGATACCAATATCAATAAAGTAAGTATAACAAATATTCCTGATACACAAAAATCAACCTATCAACAAAACATTGACAACAAAACATCTTTCGACTATAATAAGTTGTCAGAAATTCTTCTAACACTTTCACCAAGTGGTTCTCAACCGTTACTCACAAAAGTGCTTAAAAGAGAATGGATTTTTGAGGAACTAGGCCTTAACGAAAAGATTATTGAGTTTACACAAGCATTTGAGAGTGTTGAGGAAAAAGATGCTATTCTAATTTCCTTGGCTGCTTTATCCGACAAACTAGGAACTCATTCTAATGCATCAAGCAAGCGTTCAAAAAACATATCAAATAGGAATGCTGGCAATAGCCTATATTATGTCTACAATCAAATAGTTAATTCAGCTTCACCAGAACTAAGTCGTCTTCTTGCCGAGGTATTGGTAAATAATCCAAAAATTCAATCTTTTGAAGAGTTAATTAAAAAATTTAAAAAGACATATCCTGATAAATACAACGAATACTTACCCGAACTTCTTAGATTGTTAGCTAAAGCAACTATCAGCAATTACCTTAAACTTTCCGACGAACAAAAATTCGAGTTATACAACAATATAATCCAACCAGTCGATGCAAAATCGCCTAACTGGTGGATATATATAATTATTGCTTTTTTACTGACATCTGCCGTAGGATATTATATATATAAGAGAAAAGAAAAGTCTTAATCATAGATTTGTTAATCCTACTAGGCAATTTGCTTCCTATTACGAAAATTTCGTATCTTTGTATCATTAAATCTACTCAGATGAAATTTATAATTGTCGACCGATTTACCACAGTGGCTATAGCAGTCTACTAAAGCATTCATCGGCAATTTCTCTTTTTCAGTTTTTTCAATCAAATCAATTTTACTAACAACTTAAATTTTGGAGGATTCGCTATGAATACTTTTGATTCAATGTCAATTGTCGTGTTTGGCGCGCAAACACTTTTTGCAAAAACATCAACAGAACAAATCGAAAATCAATATGTTAAACATCGAAAACGAAGACGATATGAACCGTAATAGCATCAAAATATATCAGAATAAATTCAAATCATTCTTAAGAAATATCTCGGAATCGATAGCGGGTTCCGATGCCGATTACACGGCAATTAATTTACGCAAAGCCTTACTCCTACTCTCCATACCAATGGTTCTTGAAATGGCTATGGAGTCAGTTTTCACCATTGTAGACATCTACTTTGTTTCAAAGTTAGGCCACGAAGCCGTATCCATTGTTGGTCTTACTGAATCGATGCTATCTATACTTTACGCATTCGGTATTGGATTTGCCATATCGGCAACGGCCATAGTATCGCGCCGAATTGGTGAAAAAGAGCCCCGTAAAGCAGCCAACGCAGCATTTCAATCAATACTTGTAGCATCTGTTGTCTCAGTAGTAATATCAATTATTGGACTTCTATTTAGCGATGAACTATTACGTTTGATGGGAGCAAGCGAATCGTCAGTAGCCAAGTATGGAGGTTATACCAAGTGGATGCTTGGAGGTAACGCAACAATTATGTTCCTGTTCCTTTTCAACGGAATATTCCGAGGCGCTGGCGATGCAGCCGTTGCCTTAAGGGTTTTACTGGTATCAAACTCAATAAATATAGTACTTGACCCTTTGCTGATAATGGGCTACGGACCATTCCCTGAATTAGGAATTGAGGGAGCAGCAATTGCAACTAATATTGGACGTGGAGTTGGAGTACTATTCCAGCTATACATCCTTTTAAAGGGAAGCAGCCGGATTCAACTTATGCTTAACGACTTAAAACCCGACTTGGAACAAATATGGAGTTTTATAAAACTTTCGCTATCAGGAATATCGCAGCTAATTATTGCTACAACAAGCTGGGTTGTAATGGTGCGAATAATTTCTGAGTTTGGAAGCGTATCGGTGGCAGGTTACACCATTGGAATTCGACTTATTATATTTGCAATGCTCCCAGCAGTGGGATTAAGCAACGCTGCAGCAACTTTGGTTGGACAGAATTTAGGCGCCGGAAAGCCAAATCAGGCGGAAAAATCGGTTTGGACAACTGGTATTGCTAATGCAGCATTCCTAGGCATAATTGGATTATTGCTTATTATTTGGCCATCGTGGTTTATTCAGTTACTTGTAAGCGATGCTGAGGTTATTGCCAAGGGAGCAGAATGCTTGAGAATAATAAGTATTGGATTTATTTCGTATGGTTTTGGAATGGTTGTGGTTAACTCATTGAATGGAGCAGGCGACACATTTACCCCGATGATTATTAACCTGTTCTGTTTCTGGTTTCTGGAAATTCCTTTAGCATACCTACTTGCCATAAAGTTTGGTCTGAATGAGCATGGCGTTTACTACGCTATTGTAATTGCAGAAACAACCATGACTTTAACTGCAATATTTATTTTCAAATTAGGAAAATGGAAATTAAAAAAAGTGTAATAACTAGGGATGGCATAAGTCATCCCTTATTTTTATTATTCTTAAAATCTTCGCAAAACGATTATATCAGAAATTAGTACCTTTGCAAACTGAAAACAAATTTAAATGGAAAGAGTAGTTGTAGGCTTATCGGGCGGAGTTGACTCTAGTGTTGCTGCTTATTTGCTTAAACAGCAAGGCTACGAAGTTATTGGTATGTTTATGAAAAACTGGCACGATACCACTGGCGTACTTAAAGGCGATTGCCCTTTTGATGACGATAAGAACTTTGCCGAAATGGTTGCCCGCAAACTTAAAATCCCTTTCGAATTTGTGGATTTAAGCGATGAGTACCGTAAGCGGGTTGTGGATTACATGTTCGATGAGTACTCCAAAGGCAGAACCCCAAACCCCGATGTACTTTGCAACCGCGAAATTAAATTCGATGCGTTTATGGAGGCCGCTCTAAAATTAGATGCAAAGTACGTTGCAACTGGCCATTACTGCCGTAAAGGAGAAATAAACGTTGATGGACATACATACTATCAACTTTTAGCAGGGTTAGATGGCAATAAGGACCAAAGCTACTTCCTTTGTCAACTCAACCAAAAACAGCTGGCCAAAGCCCTTTTCCCTATTGGTCATTTACAAAAACCGGAAGTAAGAAGAATTGCTGCTGAACTAGGACTTGCTACTGCAGAACGAAAGGATTCTCAGGGTATTTGTTTTGTTGGCAAAGTTGATTTACCTGTATTTCTTCAGCAAAAACTAAAATCACAACAAGGAAGTATTGTAGAAATCACAGCGGAATACTACAACTCGATAAAAAACTCTGATGAATCCGACCTTGACAGTTTATCAAAACCTTTTGTTTACAATAAAAGTATAGGTAAGAAGGTTGGTGAGCATCAAGGTGCACAGTTTTACACAATAGGTCAACGCAAGGGATTAAATGTAGGAGGCAAAGCAGAACCCTTATTTGTAATTGCAACCGATATAGATGAAAACATTGTCTACGTAGGAATGGGCCAAAACCACCCTGGGTTATTCCGCAAAGCGTTGTTCATTAACTCCAACGAAGTCCACTGGGTACGCCCCGATTTAAAACTGTCCATAGGCCAACACATTGAACTGATGGTTCGAATCCGATACCGCCAACCACTCCAAAAAGCCACGCTTTACAGTAAGGACGAGGGTATATACATCGTGTTTAACGAACCCCAACGAGGAATAACTGCAGGTCAGTTTGCATCGTGGTACGATGGTGAAGAACTTATTGGTTCGGGTGTGATTGCTGAATAATCAATTTTAATATTAAATTTGCTTTAATCATATAATTGATATGACTAGAGCATCTCTTAAATTCATTGTATTACTTTTTCTTTTATTAGTTGTTGAGTTGGCATCCAGCCAGCCAACTTTTCACGTTACAAATTACAGTAAATCAGAGTATCAGGCTGGTAATCAGAATTGGGATTTAAGTATTGCCGGAGATAGATTATTGTTTGTTGCAAACAATAATGGCTTGCTCCATTTTAATGGTGCGAATTGGCAATTGGAAAACATCCCCAACAAAACGATTATACGGTCTGTGCTTTATGATAACGATAAACTCTTTGTTGGCTCATTTGAAGAGTTTGGCTATTGGGATATAACTAACAGCACACTGGGCAATTACCATTCGCTATCAACCAACATTCAAAACTCCCCTGCAAATCAAGAGTTCTGGAGAATTGTTAAACATAATAACAACATTTATTTTCAAAGTTTTGGTTCAATCTATATTTTTAATGGTAAATCCATCAAATCCATAGAACTACCTTTTCCTGTGTTATTCTTATTAAAGGCTAATGACCAGTTATTCATTCAGGAAATTAATGGGAGTTTATACAGAGTCATCGACGACAAATTACTAGTTATACCAAATAGCGAAATATTTAAGAATACTGAGGTAAAAGTTGCACTCCCTTTTAACGGTGATAAAATTCTGTTTGGCACCAACAATAAAGGGTTATACGTTTACGATGGGAATCAATTTATAAAATGGAACACCGATATTGATGAAGTATTAACTGCAAGTAATATTAACAATGGTTTATTCATAAATAATCAATATTGCCTAGGCTCAATCCTTAACGGGGTCTTCATTTTAAATAGTAATGGAAAACTAATAAACCATATTGATTCTAAGTATCTGCAAAACAACACAATCCTTTCAATGGATTCCGACAAACTGGGTAATATTTGGCTTGGCCTGGATAAAGGATTGAGTTACATCTCATTTAATACTCCATTTGATATTTATTTGGACAAAAACAACTCTGAATCAGTTTATACAGGAATAACCTATAATAATAAACTCTACATTGGGTCTAACCAAGGAATATATTACTACGAACTTGGCAAGGATAATCATTTTGGCAGTAAAAAGTTAGTATACGGAACGCAAGGTCAAGCCTGGTTTATAAAGTTGATAGATGATAAAATTTATTGCGGATTAAACAATGGAACTTATTTGCTTGAGAACAATATCCTTAAAAAAATTGGGAGTATAAGCGGAGGATATAATCTCATCAAAATAGATAGTGAAAAAAGTTTATTCATTCAAAACACATACAGCCAATTAGTTACTTATAAAAATAGCACACACAGCCTTATTCAAAACCAAATCGTAGAAGGATTCTCCTCTCCTTCCAAACTAATTGAAATCGACTTTCAGGGTAACATATGGCTAGGTCATTCCATTGAAGGAATAACCAGACTTCAGCCCAACAACGACCTAACTTCAATTGTGAAAACCCTTAAAATTGACGACAAGCAAGGGTTAAACTTTAAAACAAATAGAGTCTATAAGGTAGACAATAGAATTGTAGTACCCTCAAATAATGGTCTTTTACGCTGGGATGATATAAAAGAACAGTTTATTTTATTTGATGAGTTAAATGCTCAGTTGCAGGATTTTAAGATGTCTTATGCTATTATCTCTATGCCAAACTCTCGATATTGGTTTATAAAAAATAATGAGTGGGGTTTATTTGAGATTAGATTCGGGAAAGCAATCCTGCTTTACTGCATAATACCAGAAATGTACAACTTTAATCTGGTTGAAAATTATGAGAATATAACCAGCCTTAATGATAGTCTTGAACTTATTTGCTTAGATAACGGTTTTGCTTTATTAAATATTTTCCAACTAAATAGGCTTGTTGAAATAAACACCCCCCCTTCAATCACTGCTTTACAAATTTGGAGCGATGGAAACCAAAAAAAAGACGTAACAATAAGGTCATCAAGAAAAATTGAAATTCCTTTCAACCAAAACAACATTGAGGTATCATTTACATCTAACGAAATACTGGGCACCCGAAGATATTTCCAGTATAGATTAAAAGAAATTGATAAAAACTGGAGCAATTGGAATACTAGCACAACTGTTCAATACAACAGATTACCAACAGGAAATTACACTTTTGAGGTTAGAACACTAAATGCTAAAGGTATTGTGACAAAATCGTCGGAACTTTCGTTCGAAGTAAAACCACCCTATTATCAATCTCCAGCAGCATTATTCATCTACTTCGTTTTAGTAGTAATCATAGTTTACTTGTCGTGGAAATTTAATAGAGTTCGACTTCAAAAACATATAGAGCAACAAAGAAAGCTCGAAGAGGAAAGACTCAATAAAGAGCGCGAGGAAAGTGAAAAAACCATTATAAAACTTCAGAACGATAATTTACAGGCCGATATCCAGTACAAAAGTTCTCAACTTGCACTAAGTACCATGTCAATAGTGAAGAAAAATGAACTTTTAATGGAAATTGGTAACGAACTCGCTGGAATGAAAACGGAACTGGGATACCGTATTCCGAATAAATACTTCGACAAAATCAACAAACTTATCACTCAGAATATTGATAATGAACACGACTGGGAGATATTTGAAAAACTATTCGACCAGGCTCACCAAAACTTCTTTAAACGGCTGAAGGATGCTTACCCAACCCTAACTGCAAGCGATTTAAGGCTTTGCGCATACCTCAGAATGAACCTATCCTCAAAGGAAATAGCACCTCTAATTAATATTACCGTTAGAGGGGTTGAGGAGAGAAGATACCGACTTCGAAAACGATTGAATCTTTCAAGCGAAGCAAGTTTAACAGATTTCATTCTTAAATTTTAAAAACACTGATGAATACCTGCATTGTTTCTTAGCATTAGCAAGTATTTTGTAATTAAAATTATTGAGAAAAAACCTTAGTTATAAATCCACTAAGGATTAATTTTTATTCTACCATACTCCCATACCTTAAAATTTCAAACGTTTTCTATCAAAAACAATCTTATAAAAAAAGAGTTTTTCTATTAACTTACATCATTGAATATTAATGTTTTATTTAATACACATTTTCAAATGATGTAGTAAAAAGCAGCTATCGTACTTAACATATTTTAACTTGTGGGTGTTGTGATGATATAATTTTGTGGAAATCTATTAATGGTTGTAGTAATTTTAAAAAAATTGAATGCCACAAAGCAAATATTAAAAAAATAAATTTTTGGAATAACTAGATTTTAATAGTTCAACCTTATACCAAAAA
>CAZTVY010000081.1:0-9865 GCA_964617235.1 uncultured Rikenellaceae bacterium
CGTGCCACAAAGTGAAGAGAAGCAAGCAGAACTTGCTAAGGCATTAGGTATTACTGCTGCTGCTATTGCTAAACGTGGTGAGGCTTTACATGAGTCGAACCCAATGATGGGACACCGTGGTGTTCGTCTTGGTGTTACATACCCAGAGGTTTCTGAGATGCAAATTCGTGCTATCTTTGAATCAGCAGTTGAGTTGATTAAAGAAGGACACCAACCACATCCAGAAATCATGGTTCCTGTTACCTGCGATGTTTCTGAACTTGATTTCACCAAGAAAATTGCTGACCGCGTTTACGCAGAGGTTTGCGCTAAGTTTGGTGTAAAAGAGATTAAATACAAGTATGGTACCATGATTGAGATTCCTCGTGCTTGCTTACTTGCTGACCGTATGGCTAAAACTGCTGAGTTCTTCTCGTTTGGTACCAACGACTTAACCCAGATGACATTCGGCTTTAGCCGTGATGATATCGGTGGATTCATGAACGACTACCTAGATAATAAGATGCTTGCTGCTGACCCATTCCAAACACTAGATCAAAGTGGTGTTGGACAGTTAGTAGAGATGGCTGTTACTAAAGGACGTGCTACCCGTAGCGACCTTAAAGTAGGCATTTGCGGTGAGCAAGGTGGCGATCCTGCATCTGTTGAGTTCTGCTTCAAAACAGGCTTAACTTATGTTAGTTGTTCTCCTTTCCGTGTTCCAATTGCTCGTTTAGCATCGGCTCAAGCAAGTATTAAGTTTGGTAAATAAGTTTTCTAAATAGGTTTAAAAGCGCCTTCAGAAATGGGGGCGTTTTTTATTTTAATTAAGGTTTTAGTCTGATATAATTCATTATAGACTATCTTTTAATAAGTATAAGTTTTAGATGATAAAAAATAAAATATCACAATGTTTTTTCTATAAATACATTCTCAAATATTAAATTTGTTTTAAAGAACGTTTTGTTTGTTATTGGTATGTAATTTGTACTATTCTCAACTTTGCGTTATATAATTTGAATTATATGAATAAACATGTTATAGTTATTTTATTTTTTTTGTGTTTATGTTCACATGCTATTAATGCTCAAGAAGATAATTTAAAATTTGACTCAACATATATAAAAAGCCAACTAAACTTTATGCTTTTTCAGTATTGTGATTCAGGAGATACTGAAGCGGTAAGCAAACTTTTAGAGTTTGGTGCCGAACCCGATAATTCAAACGAATATGGTGTTACCCCTTTAATGTATGCAGTTCAAAGTAGTTCGTATGATTTAGTTGAGTTACTCTTACGCAATAATGTAAACCCAAATAAGAAACCTTTTGATGGCAATACAGCATTAATTGCAGCGGTTAGGGTTGGAAGTGATAGTATTTCTGAATTGTTATTAAAATATAATGCTGATGTAAATGTTCAAAACAACCTGGGATTATCACCGTTGCATTATTCAGCGTGGTATGGCATGCCCTATATGACAGATGTACTTTTATATTATGGAGCCTCGGTAGATGTTGTTGACAATAGAGGGAATACTCCTTTAATTCTCTCTGCCTATAATGGTACTCTATTGTCGGGCAAGGTTCTGCTTGAAAATAAAGCGAATTCTAATCTAGTTAATCAAAAAGGAGTTTCGCCGTTAATGTTAGCTGCACAGTTTAATGATACTGCTTTTATAGGATTACTTTACGATTACGGGGCGAATATTGACCTTGTAGATAATAATGGTGCAAATGCATTGGTTTATGCAATTAGAGCAAATGCTGTAGATGCAATTTCGTTTTTAGTTAATTTGGGCGCTTCTGAGCAAGAACTTTCTAAATCATATTACCAAATTGCCGCGGAAACAGATTTTCAGAATTTAAGGTATAAACTAGATTCTTTAGAATTAAAAACGAAAGTAAAGCCATCTTTCGATGATGTGTTTGTTAATTCTGGTATAATTTTTAGTAAGCATGAATTTTTGTGGGGATTTAATATTGGAATAACTGAGCATGTCTCAAAGTTAAGTTTTAGTTTAGGATATTGGTATAGACCAAAGCCTGTAGCTACTTTGGAGTATAGAGATATGGATATTTACCAATTCAGAGAGAAGCGGCAAGTGTTGGAGTTGAGGGTAAATAGGTTAACACCAATTCGAGTATTTAGTAAAAAGAGTTTAGGAATTTACTATGGTGGAAATGTTGGTGTTGTATTTCGCAATTTTAGGGGCACTGAAAGCGATCCAAATACATCTATTTATCCAGGAGTTAATGTTGGATTTTATTGGGGAAGCGAAACTACAAAAGTTTTTGCTGGTTGGGAGTTTACTTCGCTTAGAACACCTGATGCTTCTCAACATAGAATTGGTGCTTCTATCAACTTCTATCTTCCTGTAAGCAAGCCTCGTTATTCTAAAACACATATTGATTATGTTGATTAGAAGTGTATTTAAAATATATTGAGTATCCGTAATAATAACTAATTTTACTATCTTTAGGCATTAAACCAAACAGAAATGAACGTTATAGACTTTGCGAGACATTATCCTACCGAAGAGAGTTGCAAGGCTCTTGTAAAACGCTATAGAGAAAAGGAAGGCATTGTTTGCCGTAAGTGTGGTGGAGTTGAGCATTACTGGAATACAGGGGTTGACGCTTTTGACTGTAAGAAGTGCGGGACAAGGACAACCCTTCGGAGCGGTACTGTTATGGAATCGTCAAAACTCCCCTACCAGTACTGGGTTTACGCTATTTATTTATTGACCATGACCAAGAAAGGGATTTCGGCACTTGAGTTGCAGCGACAGCTGGGGCATAAACGCTATGAGCCAATATGGGCAATGCTTCACAAGCTTAGGGCGGTTATGGGGCAGAGGGATAGCCGCTACATGCTTGATGGAGTCATAGAGCTCGATGATGCCTTCTACAAAACACATGGCGGCAGCTCTGAAGATGAAGAACAAAAGCGAGGAAGGGGTAGCCAAACACAAAGCAAGGTGCTGGTCATGTCAAAGGTAGACCCCAAGCGTGGAAGACCTAAAAAGCACAAAAAATCATCAGCGTTTCGGTATGTCAGAATGGTTGTAATACCAGATTCATCCGCCAGCACTATGAACAAGAGTGCTAAGGAGAAACTTTTACCTCAGGCAACTGTGAAAACGGATGGATGGAGGGGTTTTCGGAAACTGAATGAGATTGTAAGTAAGCATGAAAGCCAAGTTGTTCCTCCGCAGGAGGCATCAAAGATTCTTCCATGGGTACATACCATGATTGCAAATACCAAGCGTAATTTGCTGGGGATACACCATAATATCAAGGATATCTACCTGCAAAACTACCTTGATGAGTTTTGCTATAAGACAAATCGAAGATATTTTGGAGAAAATCTTTTTGACAGATTGATGGTTGCTGCGGTTGATAATACTTCCTATGGTAAGTTTAGTTATGAATAAGGATACTCATATAAAATATTTTTTGTAAGTCTGTTCCTTTTAATCCCATTTGGATGTGAGGATATGGAAGTTCTATTTGTTGATTGTGATGAGTGTTATGATGAGAACCCTGAGGTGGCTGATTTGACAATTAAATTCACAATTAATGACGAGAACCCATATGTGAGGTATATTCTTTATTCTGGAACTTATGATTCAGGCGATACCATTGCTATTGATACTTCATATACCTCGGAGGTTGTTTGGTCGTTAGATACCGATAAATACTACAGTGTGAAAGCCGAGTACACAAAAGGTGCTCGTACTATTTTTGCAGTCGATGGTAATGAGTTGAGAACAAAAAAAGACCGGAGTTCCTGCGATAGAGAATGCTATATTATTTTGGGTGATGAATTGGATGTTCGTTTAAAGTATTAGTTCCCTTTTACCTTTTTCAACCCTAATTCTTCCGCTTTCTTCTCCATCAGTTGGTATGCCTCTTGGTAATCGTTTCGAATTATACCATCAAGTATAGCATCTTTGATGACTGTTTTTATAATACCAATTTCTCTCCCTGGTCCAATGCCGTAAGTTTCCATAATAATTTCACCAGTAATTGGCGGTTGAAAATTACGAACAGCATCTTTTTCCTCAATCTCCTTTAGTTTTTCACGAACTATTTTGAAGTTTGCAAGATGTTTACGTACAGTATTATCATTTTTTGAAGTGATGTCAGCTTCGCAAAGATTCATTAAATCATCAATGTCGTCACCTGCATCGAAAAGCAATCGTCGAACTGCCGAGTCTGTAACCTCTTCCTGCGATAGAACTATTGGTCTTAAATGAAGTAGTACCATTTTTTGCACAAACTTCATTTTTTCGTTGAGCGGAAGTTTTAGTCGCCTAAAGATATTCGGGATCATTTTGGCTCCTAGAAACTCATGGCCGTGAAATGTCCATCCCTGACCGCCAATGAATTTCTTTGTCGCAGGCTTTGCAATGTCGTGGAGTAGGGCAGACCAACGTAGCCATAAATCGTCGGAGGTTTTTGCTAAGTTATCCAGCACTTGCAATGTATGGTAGAAGTTATCCTTATGGCTAATGCCATTCTTTGTGTCTACTCCCTTTAACTTGGCAACTTCTGGGAAAAGAATATCGAGCAGGCCTGTTTCGTTTAGTAATAGAAAACCGGTTGAAGGTTTTGGTGCAAGCATCATTTTATTGACCTCGTCAATAATTCGCTCCATGGAAACAATGCTTATTCTATCCTTAATTTTTTTAATCGATGCAAAAGTTTTTGGCTCAATATCGAAGTTTAGCTGAGTGGCAAAACGTATTGCCCTAATCATTCTAAGAGGGTCGTCGGAGAATGTAATATCTGGGTCAAGTGGTGTTCTAATAAGCCTATCCTCTAAATCTTTAATGCCGTTGAATGGGTCAATTAAATTGCCGTATGTTTCAGAGTTTAGGCTTATAGCCATTGCATTTATGGTAAAATCTCTCCGTTGTAAATCGTCCTCCAATGTTCCGTTTTCAACGATTGGTTTTCGGGAATCCAGCCGGTACGATTCCTTGCGTGCTCCAACAAACTCAACCTCTAAATCGTTGTATTTCAGCTGGGCTGTGCCAAAATTCTTGAAGTAGGTAACTTTAGCCCCTTTAACTTCCTTGGATACCGATTTTGCAAAATCAATACCACTTCCAACTACAACTATATCTATATCCTTTGAATTTCGCTTAAGGAATATATCGCGAACATAGCCACCAATTACAAATGCTCTAACATTCTCAGTGTCGGCAACCGTTTTAACTATGTTGAATATTTTATGATTTAAGTGCTCTTTCAAAACTGATTTCAAATTACAGGCTTTGCCTTATTAGCATTATGCCGTTGTTATTCTTTTTGCAAAGGTAGCATTTATTGAACTTTTGTCATAGAATTAGTGTTGATGATACCAAATATTAAGTTTAATGATGTTTTAATGTATGGAAAATCAACAATTCTAGCATGTAATGACAAATATCAATATTTAAATATGTGAACAAACTAAATGGGTAATTGTTTTCTTATT
This sequence comes from uncultured Rikenellaceae bacterium, assembly GCA_964617235.1. Classification (GTDB taxonomy): domain Bacteria; phylum Bacteroidota; class Bacteroidia; order Bacteroidales; family Tenuifilaceae; genus SB25. Next base: position 5,465 of record CAZTVY010000081.1, read on the forward strand.
ACATTTGCATCGAAATATCTATATAATTTAATTTGAAAACTTAAAAACAATATAACTATGATTGAGCACTTAACACTAGAGACCTTTAAGACAAAGGTTTTTGACTTTGAAAACAACAAAGATTGGAAATTTGAAGGCGACAAGCCTGCAATTATCGATTTCTATGCCGATTGGTGTGGTCCATGCAAAATGGTTGCTCCAATTTTGGAAGAATTATCGAAAGAGTACGACGGTAAATTGAATATTTATAAAGTAGATACTGAGGCTGAGCAGGAACTTGCATCGGTATTTGGAATTCGTAGCATTCCTTCGTTACTATTCATTCCAATGAACGACCAGCCACAAATGGCCATGGGAGCACTTCCAAAAGAGTCGTTTAAACAAGCATTTAAGGAAGTGTTGGGTGTAGAGTAATTTCATTAGGAAATTTATGAAAAAGAAAAGAGGAGTTTGGTGCTCCTCTTTTTTAGTTTGATTCTGTTTCTTAAACTTAATGGCTGTCAATTCCCATTAGCATTAAAAATAGGTGTTTTTGAGTTTTAGCAATTTCGGCCATATACTCGCGAACCGCTTTAACACTTCCTGGAAGTGTGTAAACAAAGGTTTTACCCATTAGTCCTGCAACTCCTCGGCTTAATAAAGCATTAGGCTTTTCTGCGCCATACTTAAGTCGAATCATTTCCATAATGCCCGGAATTTCCTTATCGAGCATTTGCTTAACAACTTCAGGGGTAATATCTCTTGGTCCAATACCGGTTCCTCCAGTTGTGATAACAATATCGTAGTTGGCTTTTTTTGCGCTTGTTAGGTGTTGCTTTAGCGTATCTACATCATCGGGTATAATAACCTTGTCAATAGAGTGATGCCAGTTTAATCCATCAAAAAACTCAGCAATCAGTTTTGCAACTTCAGGGCCGCTTAAATCCTCATACTCTCCTTTGCTGGCTCTATCGCTTAAAGTAATAACCTTGATTTTGTAAATTTTAGGGGTGAACTCCAGTTCATCGCCATCCTTTAGTTTTCCTCCTTTTAGAACCCGAACAAAAATGCCTTCCTTCGGCATTACACAGTTTCCTACCTGACGGTAAATAGCGCATCCATCGCCGTGGCACGATTTGCCAATTTGGGTTACTTCCAATTCTATTCCGCTTCCAATAAACTTATCGCCTGGCTTGGTTTTGTAGAGTTCTAAACCTTGGGTGGTGATATTCTCAGCAAAATCACCATACTTAACCTTATGGTTGCTTGCCGCAGTAAATTTCTCGATGCTTTCGGCGCCAAGCATGCTAACTTGCCTGTGCCAAGTGCCCGAATGGGCATCGCCTTTTACTCCTAGAGGGTTTAGTTCGATATACTCAACAGGATGCTTTACAGTTCCTTTTTTCTCGGAGATATTTACTGATATAACTTTGATTTTTATGTTCACGGCTAGTGGGTTTGAGAAGTGAATTTTAGTTCAAGTAAAGATTTAAAGAAATCAAACTTCTAAATCTTTTTTAGTTTTTTCGAGCAGTTTAATATCGTTTATTACCATATTCTTGTCAACTGCTTTGCACATATCGTAAACGGTAAGCAGTGCTGTTGATGCTGCAGTTAAGGCTTCCATTTCGACTCCAGTTTGACCAATGCATTTTACATAGCTATTTACCTCGACCCCTTCGGGTGTAAGCGTTGCTTTAACGTCAACCTTTGTAAGCATAAGCGTATGGCAAAGAGGAATTAGCTCTGGTGTTCGTTTTGCGGCTTGAATTCCAGCAATTTCAGCAACGGTAAGTACATCGCCTTTTTTCATTTGGTTTTCGGAAATTAACCTTATGGTTTCCGCAGAAAGTTTGATAAAACCTTTGGCTCGTGCCTCACGGATTTGATTTGGTTTATTGCCAACATCAACCATATTGGCCTTTCCGTTCTTGTCGATATGCGATAGGGTCATTGTTTATCCTCCAATATTGTAAAATTCGCCATTTTGGTTTATTGTGCCACATTTGGGTTTGTTGGCCAAGGCCAAACTTAACGCTTGCTTCGCGCCAAGTTTACGGACGTTATATCCCAAATCGTTGAAAAGGCAAGGTTTTAGAATTCCATTGGCGGTAAGACGTAAACGGTTGCAGATGCTGCAATCGCCACCTTCGCCACCCTCAACAATTCCAAAAGTGCCATTATCTAAGTCCATTTTTGGGATAAATCGAACCAAAAAACCGTTCTTATCCGCAAACTCCTTTACAGCAACGGCATCTGGTTCCATTGAGTTTTTGCTTATTACGCAATTTAGTTTTATTGGGCTAAAGCCCAACTCTTTTGCAAGCAAAAGGCCATCGATTACATCGGTGATATTCCCAACCCTGGTAATTTGTTGGTATTTATTGGCATCGATAGTGTCAAGGCTAACGTTAATTCTTTGTAATCCGGCCTCCCTGAGTTGTTTTGCGAACTGCTTAAGTAGCACACCGTTGGTTGTCATACTTAAATCCTTAATCTCAGGGATTTGAGCAAGCGATGCTATTAAACTAATAATGCCTTTACGCACTAACGGCTCTCCGCCAGTTATTCTAACTTTCTCGAAACCTTGCTTTACGGCAACATTAACAAAAGTGATTATTTCCTCAAACGATAGAATGTCGCTATGCGCCATCTGTTCAATGCCTTCTTCGGGCATACAGTATGTGCATCGTAAGTTGCAACGGTCAGTGACCGAAATGCGGAGGTAATTAATACGTCTATTATATTGGTCGAACATCCACAAATTCTCCTTTTTCAATCTTTTCAACCCCAATTGGAACACTTATAATACCATTGGCTTTTGCTAATGCAAAAATATGCGCAGAGCCGTGAAACTCAACAGGGAAAACCTCGTTTTGTTCAGTTATAAGTACTGGAACGAATGCAAGTCTTTCACTCCGTTTTCTCTTATAATCAGCACCCAAGGGAGCCTTAATTTGCAATGGGTTTAACGAGGTTGCGCCCATCATCTTTTGTAATGCAGGTTTTACCAACAGTTCAAATTGAATAAACGATGACACTGGATTGCCCGGTAAACCAAAAATTAACTTGTTACCTTTTGTTCCAAATGTAGTTGGTTTGCCAGGTTGAACAGCAACGCTATCGAAATGGATTTGAATTCCTAGTTGTTCCATAATTTCTGGAACAAAATCGAAATCGCCCATCGATACTCCACCAGTAAGAATAACCACATCGGACTTGTCGAGTGCTTCGGATATTGCCTTGTAGGTTACCTCTCTTGTGTCGCCTACAATTCCATTGTATAAAGGTTCAGCCCCGCAATTAATTACCTGCGATATAAGTTGATGCCCATTGCTATTGCGTATTTGGCTACCAGTAGGCTTTATGTTGGGCTCAACCAGTTCGTCGCCAGTTGGGAGTATCGATACAATTGGCTTAACGGCTACTGTTGGTCTGTGGCAGCCTAACGCAGCCATAATGGCGATATGCTTAGGCAGGATGGTGATGCCTTTCTCAATGGATAAATCACCAATTCTAATATCTTCGCCTAATTCACAAATATTTGCTTTAGTTGAATTTCCTGTGAATTCTATATGGTTTGGGTCAATAATCTGGGTCTCCTCCACCATAAGCACACAGTCAGCGCCTGCAGGTATTGGGGCACCAGTCATAATTTTTGAGCACTGTCCTTTGCCAACTGTTTTTGAGGGCATTACCCCTGCAGGAATAACCTCAATTACTTCCAAAGAACCACCGACATCGGACATTCTGCAGGCGTAACCATCAACCGCCGTTTTGCGGAATGGAGGCATATTGATATCGGAAATAACATCCTGTGCAAGAACTTTTCCGATGCTTTGCGAAAGTGTAACAGCCTCGGTTTTATCCGAGGGGTTAGTTTTTGAAACTACTATGTTATATGCTTCTAGGAAAGGTATCATCAGCAAAATTTTATTAGTGCAAAGTTGTGAAAAATTACCAAGAAAGGAAATGATTTTTGTTACATATCGAGAAGTAGTAAGTTTGAAGCAGGAAGAGTAGAGTAGGAGTATGGCGGACATTGAAAGAATTGTAAAGTTGCTGAATAATTCGATGTTAAGTAAAATGCGATTTTATTTGAAGAAAAAATATGCTTTCATTAGGATTGTTCCCAAAAATAATTCTGTAAGTGGGAAAATTGTATTTAAAATTTTCTGTTTAGGTCGATTAGAACTAATTGTTTCGGTTGAGTTGATTTTCTTGCTACATTTACAACCTGCAAAATTTAAATTAATTGAATAAAAACATAAGGATATGGATTTGAAATTTCGTCTCACGACCATGAACTTCCTACAGTTCTTTGTGTGGGGAGCTTGGATGATGACTTTAGGTCATTATGGATTTGTTGAGAAACAGTGGAATGGCGCTCAGTTTGGTCTAGTTTTTTCAACAATGGGATTT